>JAEEUS010000042.1 GCA_016290615.1 Lachnospiraceae bacterium
TCTGTGCTGCTGGTCTTCAACAGATCTTGCCCCGACCGCTACATAGGCTAAAAGATCATCAAGATACTGATGATTTTCCGGATAGAGCATTTCATCCGCACAGGCAAATTCCGTTTCACGTACCGCTCTCATGTGCATGTGTCTTGTTGCCACTATGCCATGATACAGATCGGATTTTCCCGTAGGATCGGGCTGATGAAGCATACCCTTGTAACCGCCCCCGTTGGTCCTGGGCTTGTTTGTGTATATTCTCGGGACAATGAGTATTCTGTCCTTAACCTCTTCCTGGATGGGACAGAGTCTGGATATATAATCTATCACGCTGTCCTCATTGTCTGCGGAACACGGACCTATGATGAGCAGAAGTCTGTCATCACTGCCCTCGAATATATCCTTTACCTGTTTTCTCTTATCCGCTATATTTTGCTCCATTTCGGCTGTAAGAGGATTGTCCTCCTGCACTTCGCCGGGCAATGCGAGCTTTTTTTCAAATTCCATGTTCATTACTTGTCAAACCTCATCCTGCGCTCAGTTGACAGTCTCATCTTTTCCTTAAGTCCCTCAGTATCGTTATCGACTATGAGCTGTCTTATCTGAGTCAGTTCATCAATGAACCTGTCCATCTGTGATATCAGGCTGTCCTTGTTCATCAAAAACAGCTCGCTCCACATGTTTTCGTTTATCCTGGCTATCCTTGTAAGATCCCTGAACGAATCTCCGGTAAAGTTCTCCACATGCTCAAGATCTGTTCCAGTCATCAAGGATATCGCTATGCAGTGAGTCAGCTGCGATACATATGCGATCATCCTGTCGTGTTCTTCAGGCGACAGTACCGATATCTTTCTGAATCCGAGTATGCGTCCCAACATCATGCACCATTCGACTGCCTCTTTAGTATTCTTTTCAGTAGGCACCACGATATAGTTTGCATCCCGAAAGATCATATCGCTGCTGTTTTTTACTCCCGATACTTCTCTTCCCGCCATAGGATGGGATGCTATGAATTCTACATCATTTCTGAGTATCTCCTGTATCTTGTAAACGATACACTCCTTTACTCCTGTCACATCCGTTATAAAGATCCCGGGCTTAAGATACTGCTGATACTTATCTATCCACTCAACAAACGTCTTAGGATAAAGAGCAAATACAACCGCATCCGCTCCCCCTATCAGTTCCTGATCGGGAGTTGTACTCCCTCTGTCTATAATAGAATTCTTAATGGCATAGTCTATTGACTCTTCACTTGTATCTATGGCTGTTACCGTATAGCCGAGTCTCTTTAAGGCCATGGCATAGCTGCCGCCCATAAGTCCGAGTCCGACTATCAGAATAGTCTTCTTGTTAATCCATTCCATCTGTCTCTACCTCTATCCCCAGCTTTTTTATCACGTCAAAATAATCCGGATAGCTCTTTCTTACAGCCTGAGCACCGCTTATCTGTCCTCCCGTGATCGAAAGAAGAGTTGCTGCAGTCATGACTATCCTGTGGTCATTGCAGCCGTCTATTGCTTTTGCGGGAGTTTTAAGTGTACATTTCTTTACTTCTATACGGTCTTCATCATAGACCGTATCAACACCAAATTCAGAAAGAAGGTCACACATGACTCTTCCCCTGTCGCTCTCTTTGATCTTTAATCTGGCTGTTCCCGTAAATACGGCTCCGTTATTGCATGCAGCCGCAGCCATGAGCACCGGACCAAGATCCGGACAGTCGGAAAGGTCGATCGTGGGTTTTGTTTCCTTTATCTTTTCAAACAGTTCTTTATATACCCTGTCACCCTGTATGCTGTCTTCTTTAAGACCTGTTACCGTAACTTCTCCGTCTATGGTATTGAACACATCCAAAAATGCTGCGTTTGAATAATCACCCTCAACTACTGTATCTGTACACTGATAAGTCTGGTTTCCTTCTATGAACAGAGTCTTTTCATCTGTCCATATGACCTTTATGCCAAACTCACTTAACGCCTTGATCGTAAGTTCAATATATGAACCGCTCTCAATATCTGTATTAAATCTGATCGTGCTGTCGTTATCCAACATCGGGAGTGCAAAAAGCAGTCCGCTGATAAACTGGCTGCTGATATTTGCGGCAAGCTCATACTCTCCCGGACTGATATTTCCCCTGATATGTATCGATTCGCCTGTTTCAAAAACTATGCCCTGACTGCTGCAGATCTTTTCATAAACAGACTGCGGTCTTTCCATGAGCCTCTTGCTTCCGAAAAAAACTGCTTCCGGACAGACACCAAGAGCTATTCCCACAAAAAAGCGAAGCGTTGATCCGCTCTCCCTGCAATAAAACTCAACCGGATGAGTTATCTTTTTTCCTCCGATACCTGTAACTGTCACAGTATCCTTATTTTCTTCAACAGTTGCTCCCATAGCACGTATGCAGTCTATGGTCGCGAGTATGTCTTCGGAATAAGCTATATTTTCTATCCGGCTTGTCCCGTCTGCGAGTGCCGCACAGATAAGCATCCTGTGCGCCATGCTCTTTGAAGGCGGCGCCTTGACCTCTCCGTTTGCGATTGATTGTCTGATGATAGCATTCATCAGCTGTTCTCCTTAATATATGTCTTCAGAAAGTCTATAGCCTCTGTATATCCTTTAAATCCGTGACCCGTTATTGTCTTTATGCATGCTGCTCTGATATAGCTTGTCTGTCTGAAAGCTTCTCTTGAGTCCACATCGGAAATATGAACTTCAACAGTCGGTATAGATACCGCTTTTGCAGCGTCATATATGGCAACACTTGTATGAGTATACGCTCCGGGATTAATAACGATACCGTCAATCTTTCCGTAGCATTCCTGTATCATATCGACCAGGTCTCCCTCATGGTTGCTCTGCATTACCTCGACATCTATACCGATGTTAGACGAATGCTCTTTAATCATATCAACCAGATCTGAATAGGTTTGCTTGCCGTAAATATCAGGTTCCCTGATACCCAGCATATTTAAGTTTGGTCCGTTTATGACTCTTATCTTCACCGTTACTCTCCCAAAAAGAAATCCGTTCCGTATCTTTGTGCCAGCATGTCATAAAGAGTGATCGCAGTCATGCTGTCAACAACTATTCGTGCCCTGTGGATGATCGCAGGATCATGTCTGCCCTCGATCTTTAGTTTAACTTCCTCTTTTGTCTTAAGATCTATCGAATCCTGTTCCTTGTAGATGGAAGGGGTCGGCTTGACCGCACATCTAAAGAGGATCGGCATACCGTTTGTTATGCCGCCGTTGATTCCGCCGTTGTTATTGGTCTTTGTTGCAACACCGCTTTCATCAATACAGAATGCATCATTGTATTCGCTGCCCTTTTTATCGACCATGTCAAATGCTTCGCCAAACTGTACACCCTTAATTGCGGGGATGCTGTACATTGCATAGGAGAGTCTTCCCTCAACTGTCTCAAACCAGGGCTCGCCGACTCCTGCTGGCATGCCTGTCACGACAGTCTCCAAAACTCCTCCCACACTGTCACCTTCGCAGGCAACTGCTTCCATCATCTGGCGCATATCGACAGCTTTTTTCTCATCAAGAACCGGGAAATTGGTATCTGACAGCATTTCTATATCATCTGCATAGTTTATAAAGTCTCTGTCCTTTATCCCGCCGCAGCTCTTTATATGAGTTCCGATCATTATATTCTTTTTCCTGAGAGCGGGTATGACTATCGCACCTGATGCAACTATCGCAGCGGTTATGCGTCCGCTGAAGTGACCGCCTCCTCTGAAATCCTCATATCCGTGGTATTTTATCGATGCCGTATAATCGGCATGTCCCGGACGTGCGATACGCGGTCTGTTCTCATAGTCAGAACTTCTCTGCACTGAATTTGGTATGAGGATGGATAACGGTGTTCCCGTAGTCTTTCCGTTAAAGACTCCGCTCGCCAGTACATATTCATCCTGCTCGACTCTGGCTGTGGAAATCTTTCCCGAAGGTCTCCTCAGATCAAGCTGGTGCTTTATGAAATCTTCATCTATATCCATGCCCGGTGCAAGACCGTCAAGCACGGCTCCTATATACGGACCGTGACTCTCACCGAACAGAGTCACGCTCAAAGACTGTCCAAATGTATTCTTCATCAGATATCTCCCATAGCGGAACAATTAACCGTTATCATTATACAAAAAGCTCTATCCGTTGGATAGAGCTTTAATCATTATTTCTCAAAATATCCGAAGATTATCGAATCCGGTCCGGTGTATGTTCCGATCGTTGAACCTATACTTACTACAGGCCAGTTCTCGATGTTTATATTTCCGTTTGTCTTGCTGCTCTCTATAAAGATATTCAGCATGTCCTTGTCATTTCCGGAATAGCCTACAGCATAAGGCTTATCAAAATCTATTCCCGTCTCGCTCTCTCTTACTATCTTAAGAGTGTTCTCGATGGCATTTCGTCTGCCTCTTGCCTTTGCTATTACTTCAACCTTTCCTTCAACAACCGTTATTATCGGCTTGATCGAAAGAGCGCTTCCGAATACAGCCGCAGCAGCGGATATCCTTCCGCCCTTCTTTAAATATTCTAGTGTGTCAAGAGGTCCGACAAGCTTGATCTTTTTCTTGTCATTCTCAAGTGTTTCCACTATCTTGTCATATTCCATGCCCTGCTCTACAAGCTCAAGTGCATATTTAACAAGTATCTGTTCTGAAACAGTAGCCATAAAGCTGTCGATTACCGCTACATCCTTGTCAAAGTTGGAAGCAGCTATGCATGCACTCTGATATGTTCCGGAAAGGCCGCTTGAAAGAGTGATGACTATGACCTTTTCTCCGTTATCAAGGGCTTTCTGAATCTCCTGTTCAAAATCATAGGGAGTAACCTGGCTGGTCTTGGGAAGTATGTCTCCTCCGGTAAGCTTGTTGTAGTACTCCTCGTTTGTTATGGTCTTGCCGTCAAGATATTCCTCTTCTCCAAAGAATATCGTAAGAGGCATGATGCTCAGATTTGCCGGTATACTGTCATTGTTCGGTATATCCGATGCCGAATCCGTGATAATCCTGATTTTTTCCATTACTCATTCTCCGTATGTTTTATTCCACTAATTACAATTTATAACATGTCCACCTATGAACATGTCAACTTTTTGTTGTTTTATTGCATGTTGTAATTTTGTTTTATTTATTATATCATAAACATGTCCATACATGAACACGTTATATCAGGAGGCAGATATGTACGGCAACTGGAACAGAGATAACAGCACCGACAAGCCTGAAGGCATATTTTCAATAACATCACTGGCAAGGACCTGCGGAGTCAGCCGGGCGACAATACTGCGCATGGAAAATGAAGGCCTGCTTGAGCCGGCCTATATAGATCCGGCCAATTCATACAGATATTATGACTGCAAAAGCGTCGCGGAAGTAATAAGGATATTAAACTATCAGAGACTGGGTTTTACAAAGAAGGAGATCGCGGATCTGTATGAGGATCCCTTAAGGATACGCGAAAGTATAGCAGAACTCAGAGATCATCATGAATTCATTCTGCGAGAGCTTGAAGAGCTGAGTCTTAAGATAAATGAAACAAATGATATACAGATCAGAGAAACCGAAATGCCTGAAGGTCATTATTACGTTAAATACTCGCGCATAATCTACGGTCCCGAGCATGTAAGAAGACTTGCCCTTAACGGCTTAAATGAATTCATAAGCGCAAATATGAGAGGTACCGGCGAGAGGATCATGATGCTTCATGTGGCTGATGAAAGTGAAATGATAGGCAGTTTCGATCACAGGGAGCATGAATGCAGGCTTTTAATACCAACCATGAGTAATTTCGATGATGACAATGTAATCTACAGCGATCCTTACAAAGCACTGACCCTGGTTTGTCGCGGAAACTATTACAAATCAGATCATCTTTTTTCAATGCTCTGGGACGAAGCCTTAAAAAGAGGACTCAAACCTGTAGGACCGATCAATATAACAGGTCTTCCCGAGGTCGTTTTCGACAGCATACCCGGCGGTGACAGCAACATGATCCGTATCCTCCTTAAAGTTGAAAATAAATAAGAGGGATGTCTGATCCCTCTTAAATATACATCTGCATCGGTGTGTAGATGATTCCGTCTTCTGCTGTTATCTGTTCATCAGTCGCCTTAAATCCCATCCGTTCATAAAACGGGATGCCATACGGTGAAGAATGAACAGTAAGCGTCTGATACTGTGTCTCTTTTAACAGATAATCCTGTACCTTCTTTATCAGCTCACTGGCGATACCCTGTCTGTGATAAGCCTCATCCACAAACAGAAGAGAAAGATGATTTCCGCTCCTTAAAGAAGCCAGTCCTAAGATATCGTTTCCCTTCATGGCAGTATAAACAATGTACCTGCCAGTTCTAAAAAGCTTTTCAAGTGTCGTAGAAGAAAGGAATCTGGCAAAGCTGTCTGTTCCTTTTTCTCCGTATTCTTTGGCTTCATATTTCAAAAACACGCGAAAAGCCAGTTCTGTCGCATCATCCCATCTGTCCGCCGGACATGGAATGATCGTATATGTTGTACCGTCTTTTAATGTCATCAGCAAACTTCCGCTCCGGCAGGCATATCCTTTTCAGGAACCATGAGTGACAGATTTCCCTGCGCATCCTCTGCACATAGAAGCATACCTTCGGATACGACACCTGCAAGTGTCGCAGGCTTTAAGTTGGTAAGTACAAGTACCTTCTTTCCTACCATCTCTTCTGCACTGTAATGCTGCTTGATGCCTGATACTATCTGCTTTACTTCACTTCCGATCTTGACCTGTGAGCATAAAAGCTTCTTTGACTTTGGAACTTCCTCACACTTTATTATCCTGCCGACCCTGAACTGAAGCTTTGCAAAATCGTCATAGCTTATCTCAGGTTTCTTCTCTATATCGATTACTTCCTCTTCATCCTCGGATGTGATTCCGTTCTCGCGTTCATATTCCGCTCTCTGAGCTGCCTGGATCTCTTCAACCTTTGCAGTTACTTCTTTAAGATCAAGTCTTGCAAACAGAATCTGTGGCTTGTCTGTAACCTTTGCTCCAGACTCATACAGACCGTATTTATCAAGATCGTCGTAATCTCTTACAGATGCGTTTAACTGATCAAGTATCTTCATTGCTGTCTCAGGCATGTAGGGGATGAGAAGGTTTGCGCCTATGCAGATAGATTCCGTAAGGTTGTACATTACCTCGCTGAGTCTGTCCTTTTTTGCCTCATCCTTTGCAAGAACCCAGGGTTCTGTCTCATCTATATACTTATTGCAGCGTCTGAACAGAGCAAGTACTTCGCTGACAGCATCGGCCATGCGCATATCGTCCATCTTTTCAGCTGCCTTGTCTCTAGTTTCACATACGACAGCCTTAAGATCTGAATCAACAGCCTCTTCGACACCTGTCTTTGTTACAACACCGTCAAAGTATTTGTTGCTCATTGATATTGTTCTGTTAACAAGGTTTCCTATGATATTGGCAAGATCGGAATTGAATCTCTCTACAACAAGATCCCATGTGATGGTTCCGTCATTGTCATAAGGCATCTCGTGAAGAACAAAGTATCTTACGGCATCAACACCGAACATATCTGCGAGATCATCTGCATATATGACATTTCCGCGGGATTTGCTCATCTTCTCTCCGCCCTGTAAAAGCCACGGATGACCGAATACCTGCTTTGGAAGCGGCTCACCCAGTGCCATAAGGAATATAGGCCAGTAGATCGTATGGAATCTTATGATATCCTTGCCGATGAGATGAAGGTCTGCAGGCCAGAATTTCTTATACTGATCTGAGCTGTTTCCGTCTGCATCATATCCGATACCTGTTATATAGTTTGTGAGCGCATCAAGCCAAACATAGACTACATGCTTGTCATCAAAATCAACTGGGATGCCCCATTTGAAGCTTGTTCTTGATACACACAGATCCTGAAGTCCGGGAAGAAGGAAGTTGTTCATCATCTCGTTCTTTCTCGATACAGGCTGTATGAACTCGGGATGAGTATTGATATGCTCAATGAGTCTGTCCGCATATTTGCTCATCTTAAAGAAATATGCCTCTTCCTCAGCAGGTGTTACATCACGTCCGCAGTCCGGACACTTGCCGTCAACAAGCTGGCTCTCTGTCCAGAAGGATTCGCAGGGTGTACAGTACATACCCTTGTACGAACCTTTGTAGATATCACCCTGATCATAGAAGCGCTTGAACATCTTCTGAACCTGCTTCTCATGATCTGAGTCTGTGGTCCTGATGAACTTGTCATATGAGATATTGAGTATCCTGCAGATATCCTTTATGATATCCGATACATTATCTACGAACTCCTTGGGAGTTATCCCGGCAGCCTTTGCCTTTTCCTCTATCTTCTGACCATGCTCGTCGGTTCCTGTCTGGAAAAAGACATCGTAACCCTGCTGTCTTTTAAATCTTGCTATCGCATCAGCCATGACTATCTCATATGAATTGCCGATATGCGGCTTTCCCGATGTGTATGCTATGGCTGTAGTCAAATAGTATTTCCCTCTGTTCATGATATGTCTCCTTGAACCAATAAGTCTTATTTATATGAATAATTCACTCAATCAATTATCTAAACAATTCTATCACAATTTAAAGCTTAAAAAAAGACAGCTTACACATAGAAAGTGGTAAGCTGCCTTTTTGATCATAAGATATATTACTCAGCTTCTGAGTAGCTTACACTCCACTCGGAAATTGTTCCGTCAGCGAGCATCTTCTCGATAGCTGTGTTGATCTTGTTAAGAAGCTCTGTATTTCCCTTCTTAACAGCTATGCCGTATTCCTCTGCTTCGAATGCACTGGGATCCTCAACGATCTTAAGATTCGGGTTGTCCTTTACGTACTTCTGAGCTGTTGCAGAGTCGATTACTACTACATCACACTTTCCGTTATTAAGCTCGAGGATAGCTTCTGTACCCTTCTTGAATGCTTCATAGTCATATCCGAGATCCTGAACACAAAGCTCTCCTGTATATCCCTGGATAACAACGATCCTCTTGTCTGCCATATCAGCAGCTGTCTTGATATCAGAATTCTGATCAACGATCATAACCTGAGTAGCTGTATAGTAAGGTACTGAGAAATCAACTGACTTTGCTCTCTCTTCTGTTATGGTCATACCTGAGATAACTGCATCGATCTGTCCGTTCTCAAGTGCGATGAGTAAAGAATCGAATTCCATGTTCTCAATTGAGATATCCATTCCTGTCTGTACGCCTATCTCCTTGGCAATAGCCATATCGATACCGTCGTACTCGCCGATAACGCCAGCTGCAGTTACATACTCAAAAGGCGGGAACTCTGCATTTGTACCGAACTTGATGCCTTTCGAACCGCCGCATGAGCAAAGCATGACTGACATCATTACTGTTAAAAGTAAAACTGATAATAACTTTTTCATATCTTTCTCCTATTCTTTCTTATATAAATGTTTTAATGCTTAAAAAGGATAAACATCAGTTTAGCAAATTCTGCGATCTTGTCAAGACTTGCTTTATTCTCCGACGATTATAGCCTTGCCGCCTTCATTTGATTCGCACATAAGTACCGCCGAACCTCTGCAGCTTATATATGCTGAGCTTCCCTTGAGGTAATCCTTGGCAACAACATTAAGATCCTTGTCTATGATATCGTAATTGTATCCGTCCTCTGTTGCGAGTGCATATCCGTAGCAGTTGAATGCCGATGCATCCTTGTATATCTTAAGCTCATTCATGTCTGCATCAAGATAGCCCCACTCATGAGTCTTTTCATTTCCGACAAAGTATCCGTCTACTGCCTCTTCCTTTTCGCAATACGTCCATCTGCTCTCATCATATGAGATATCGCTTCCGTATGGCACGTAGTTTCCTTCATCTGCAGGTATCTGCTTGAATGTCTTTGTATCAAAGTAGCAGATTGCCTTGTCTGTATTTGCATAGCGCATCTCAACTACATCTTTATCATTGGTCTTGTAGAATACGTAGTATGAATTATAAGGCTCTTCAACAGTAGTTGTATAAACCTCGTTTCCGTCCCAGTCAAAGAATCTGATATCACAGTTCTTGCCGTCTTCCCTTGATCTTGTGGTGATAAGAGCGATCTTATCTGTCATGGCTGTAGAGTAGCTCCATGAACCATAGTAGTTTAATGCATAGTCTTCATTGTAGATCATGTTGTTATCAAGATCAAAGAACCACATCTTTATTGAATTGTTTGCATGCTTGACGCAAACACATCTGTCTTTTGAATATCTTCTGGTATCCCAGTCAACACCCATATCAGTATTAAGTACCCTGACGCTTACGGGATCACCTTCCTCGATTCCGCATCTTGAGCATTTCTTAGGCGAATCTATTGTTGCAGCTACCCAGTCATGTCCGAGTGCTTCGCCTTCTGTCTTTCCGCACTTCTTACAGGTCTTGGGTGTCTCGCAGGTTGCCTCTTCCCAGTCATGTCCTTTTGCCTTGCCTTTTGTCTCTCCGCATTCCTTACAGGTCTTGGGATGTTCACAGTCGGCATCCTCCCAGTCATGTCCGAGTGCTTCGCCTCTGGTCTTTCCGCACTTTGAACATGTTTCGGGCTCCTCACATGTTGCTTCCTCCCACTCATGCTTTATGCAGCAGCCGTTTAGCATCAATGCACAGAGCGTGATAATCAATGCCGATAGAATAAGTTTCTTCTTTTTCATAATAATATGTACCTTCTTTCCAATCTTTTATATAAGGATAAACATCAGTTTAGCAAATTCTAAGGCTGTGTCAAGATTTTTGGGGTTTTCCCACAAAGAAAACAGCCCGCGGTTCTTACCCACGAGCTACTTCCTCTTCCTTCAATAGTTTCAACCCTTCATAGGTTTCCTTCAACTACTGATAGGATACCAAAACAAGTGTAATAAATCTGATACAAATACTGAATTATTACATATATTTATTAAATTAATACTTTGCTCAAAAATACCTTTGTTCTCTCCTGGGTCGGATGATCAAATACTTCCTTGGGATCTCCGCTTTCAAGGACCTTTCCTTCATCTATGAAAAGGAGTCTTGTTCCCACTTCCTTTGCAAAGCCCATCTCGTGTGTTACTACCACCATTGTCATACCGCTCTTTGCAAGATTCTTCATTACATCCAAAACCTCGCCTACCATCTCCGGATCAAGTGCAGATGTCGGCTCGTCAAAAAGCATGATCTCAGGCTCCATTGCAAGAGAGCGAGCTATAGCTATACGCTGCTTCTGTCCTCCGGAAAGAGATCCAGGATAAGCATCCGCTTTTTCTGCAAGACCTACTATCCCCAGAAGCTCCATTGCTTTATCATGCGCCTGCTCCGGTGTCATCTTTTTAAGCTTTACGGGTGCAAGAGTTATATTCTGCAAGACCGTAAGATGAGGGAACAGATTGAAATGCTGGAATACCATGCCCATCTTCTGTCTTACCACATTGACATCAACGCCCGGGGCATTTATCTGTTCACCGTCTATATACACTTCGCCTTCATCCGGTGTCTCAAGAAGATTCAAACATCTTAGGAATGTGCTCTTTCCCGAACCTGAAGGTCCGATGACAACGACCACTTCACCTTCATCTATCTCTTCAGTAATACCTGCAAGTACTTCTTTCTGGTCGAAACTCTTATGAAGATTGTTTACCTTTATCACTGCATTCTTTTCCATCATTCTTTCCTCATTACCTGATCTCAGATTTTCTCAGATGATCTTCATACTTGGCAAGTGCCACTGTCAGTATCTTGATAAGAACAAAATAGATGATCGCAGTTCCCATGAGCGGCATGAATGCCTTATATGTGGCACTCTTAATGAAATCGCTCGCCTTCTGGATATCCATGAGTCCTACATATCCGACTATGGCAGTTTCCTTTATAAGTGTGATGAATTCGTTGCAAAGTGCCGGGAAGATGTTCTTTACAGCCTGAGGCACAACGATCTCCATCATGGTCTGCTTTGCATTCAGTCCGAGTGAACGTCCGGCTTCGGTCTGGCCTCTGTCTATCGAAAGGATACCAGCTCTTATTATCTCTGATACATATGCTCCGGAATTGATACCGAAAGCTATTGCCGCTATTATCCACTTCTCCCAGTTTACGGTAGCAAATACTACGAAATATATGATCATCAGCTGTGTTACCGAAGGTGTTCCTCTGATGATGTCCGTATATATCTTACCTATGATATTGAGCGGCTTTTTTTCCGACAGATTAAAGATCGCTATGATAAATCCGATTATTATGCCAAGCACGGCCGCAAGCAGCGATACCTTGATCGTTACTCCGATACCTCTTACCAAAAGCATGTATCTGTCATCTTTTATAAAACAACTTACAAATGTTTCAACAACACCTGCCCACCATTCTGCCATGATTTCTTCCTCTGATTACCAATACTTTACAATACTGCTCCAACTGTCCGCCCCTATTATATCGAGCGCGAACTTTGTATATTCCTGCGAATCAGCCATATCAAGATGTTTGTATACCTCGTAGGCCTGTTTTCTTGCTCCGTTGGCATGACTCAGTCCCACCGCAAGTCCCTGGCTTATCTGGAATGCATCATCCACTTCATGATTTATGATAAGACCGTTTATGTGAGGATTCTTTTCACATATATAATATGCATAAGCTATTGCGGCTGCCTGTGTTGCTTCGCCGGATGTTGAAGTAAAGCCGACCTCACTTATGAACACATCTCTCGTGGTCCCGTCACTCTTTAAGAAGTTGCTTGTGCATATATAATCGGTCACGATATTAACGTTCTTCATGCTGACCATCGGAGTATCGACACTCTGTGTAGTATACTTCGCAAAGCTTCCCGTATTCCAGAATGCCGCATTGGTCAGCGGTACGGGATATGAATGGAATGCAAGATCCCAGTCTATATTTCCCTTTGATTTGATTATGTTATTGAAATCATCCAGCACGTCTCTGCCGTCATGATCTCCGTTGTTTAGATTTCTGTTCCATGTCTGATCGAGCGGCATGTAAACTTTCGCGCTTCCGTTGACACTCTTTATAGCATTATAGAAAACCCTGAAGCCCTTGGCGTACTCATCCGTATATGTGTAATGATCGACATTTGCGTAATGATTCCACTCTTTTGTCGCATTTATCTCATTAGCGATTATCCAGTTGGATATCATGCCGTGCGCACCGGAATATCTTTCAGCCAAAAACGTTGCGGCTGCAGCCATCGCATTTACACCTGCCGCATCCGAACCGTTGAACATGTAATACCATGACTGTGATGCGCTTCTTGCATTGGGATGTATCAGCTCAGGGTAAGCTCCGTTGCTGTTATTTAGTATGACTGCCGTCGCCTGAATGCCTTTTTTCTGAAGCAAACCGAATATTATATCGAATTCGGCTACGGCCTGACCGTTAAACGCATATGTCTTTCCGCCGTAGTCATAGTATATCGTAGCCTTGTTTGCGCTGGATGTACCGCCCATTATATAACCGAGCGGTATGTTGTATGCTCCCTGCTTTACTCCAAGATCCTCAAGCTCGCTTCCATGTATCCTGTTAGGATCTACGATGAGACCTTTTACAGATGCCGGAGTCTTATAGGCATTTACCTTTGCGATCTCTTCGGGATTTGTGATATATCTGCTGGTCCCCAGTATCTGATATCTTCCAGAGACTTTTGCCGCTACCACAAACTTTTTAAATAGTCTCGTATTAGCCTGTTTGTGATTTAAGTTGGCATGCATCTCAAATCTTGGATCAGTCTTTTCTATACGATAGGTATCGGCAGGTTCCGCTCCCTCGGGGATAGAATTCTCATATGTGTTTAATGCGAAAAGATATAGATCCTCCGAATCCGAATCGGGTATGCCCTCAAGCACTCCCTCAACCTTTACCATGGAATGATCATCACTCATTATCTCACAGTTATCTATCGTAAGATAATCACATGTATCACCCGATATATCTATCTTCTTAAGCCAGCTGTCCTCCCATGCCTGTTCGAGTCCGTCAGTTGCAGCTATTCTCTGCATCGCTGCATTCTTTTCGGCTTCCGAAAGCTTGTAGCCTGTTTCCTCTTCAACTTCTTCAGAAGCTCCCTGCTGCTGTGCAGATTCTATATCTTCTTTATCTATAGATATACCGTCACGATGTCCGAAAGGATTCAGAATGGCTATCACGGATATGATAAGGATCAAAACCGCCGCAACCGCACCGATCTTGATCATCTTAAGATGTCGTATGCGAGCCTGTCTGTCTATCTTTTTGCGCTTTTTAACTCTTTTCTTGTTTGGTTCGTTCATAAAAAACAATATTACTTTCTGAGCGAATTATATCCTGTCTCGTGCTCCATTCTCCATGTGATACATCTCTTCAGATAATGCTCGTATTCAGGAGACTTGCACATGCCTTTGCCTTCAACATCGCTTATCTTTGCAACATCCATGCCGTTGCAGGCTGTTGTCTTCATTACGATATTCAATGCTTCGACATCGGTATCATTTGCTATGTATGTACCTATTCCAAATGCAACCTTTGCCTTGCCTTCGAAATACCTTTTGATCTTTGTAGCCTTTTCAAAGTTTAAGCTGTCGCTAAAGAGCAGCGTCTTTGTATGGGGATCGATTCCCAGCTCCTCATAATGCTTTATCATCTTGTCGCCCCATACGAACGGATCACCGCTGTCATGACGAACACCGCTAAACAGTGTAGCATATGTCAGCTGGAAGTCCTTTAAGAAGCAGTCGGTTGTGATCGCATCTGTAAGTGCTGTTCCGTTTAATACTCCGTATTCCTTAACCCATGCATCAAGTGCATACCAGTTAGAATATGCAGGATTATGCTTATGAGTTCCCTGACCTACGCACATGATCCATTCATGCGCCATTGTACCGACCGGAGTGATGCCGTATTTCTTTGCCAGATATACGTTTGATGTACCCACAAATGTAGATGAAGGATACTTGTTGTCACTGAGTGTCTTTACCGCAAGATCCTGAGCTTCTGCAGAAAGACGTCTTCTCATTCCGAACTCAGAGAAAGCACCAAGCTCAAACTCACCGTTCTTGAGCTTGTTGACCTTTTCATCAAGTCTTCTCTTAAAGCTCTCGATAAGCTCGTCATAATTATGAGCCATGCGGAAATATACCTCATTTACGATGGCCAGTGTAGGTATCTCATACATTGAAGTATTGAGCCATGTTCCACCTGTCTCTATAGTAAGACCGCAGGGAGCATCCGTTCCAAATGTGAAATCCTCGAATCTGGGCTTCCAGAGTCTTAAGAAATCGCAGTATGAACCTCTTATCCATTTGATGTTGTGAAGATATTCTAGCTCTTCCTCATTGAATCTGAGATCACAGTACATCTTAATCTGTCTCTTGATCTCTTCTATCATTTCATCTGTAAAGTGCACGTCAGTGTTGCGGCACTTAAACGACCATGTGGTCTTGTACTCGGAAAACTGATGATAAATAGCCTGTCCCATGGAGAATTTATATGCGTCAGTTTCCAATAAACTTACAATAATGGGATCCATATGCTTTTCCTCTTTCTTTCTAAATGCTCTGCATGACTGCAGATTTTTGACAATGCGGAGTATATTATAACACGTACGTACCTGTTTGCTCAAGAAAAAGGCGATGCATCCATATAAAGAATGCATCGCCCTTATGTATTTTATAAAAGTGACCTAGTTTAACAACGCATTGTATATATCACGCTTGGAAACACCGCGATCCTTTGCTACCAGTTTCATGGCTTCCTTGCGATCGATTCCCTGTTCCTCATAGAGCTTCATATGTTCTTCAATAGACAGCTTAACAAAACCAAGCTGTCTTTCTTCATCCTTCTCCCTAAATGATTTGCCTTCTATAACAAGAACATACTCGCCTCTTGGCTCGTTTTCCTCATAATATGACACTGCCTTAAAGATCGTTGTCGGCATTACGGATTCGAACTTCTTTGTAAGCTCCCTGCAAATAGTTATCCTTCTGTCGCCAAGCGCTTCCTTAAGTTCTGCAAGAGTTCCCTTTAGATGATGTGGAGCTTCGTATAAGATGATGGTTCGGCTCTCATTTGTCAGTTCTTCAAGAATACGTCTGCGTTCCTTTTTCTCCGGAGGCAAAAATCCTTCAAAACAAAATCTCCTGGTAGAAAGTCCCGAAAGAGTAAGCGCAACGATCAATGCCGCGGGTCCGGGAAGTGATGTGACTGTAATATTCTCTTCCTGACACATCTTGACAAGCACTTCTCCTGGATCGGATATAGCTGGTGTTCCCGCATCGGTGATCAGTGCTATATTCTGGCCTTCCTTAAGCTTTCCTATAAGTGTCTTGGCCTTTTCGACCTTGTTAAACTCATGATAGCTTGTCATGGGGGTGTCTATATCAAAGTGATTTAAAAGCTTTATGCTGTTTCTTGTATCCTCGGCCGCAATAAGATCCGCATCCTTTAGAGTCTCTATGACTCTGGGAGACATATCACTCAGGTTTCCTATCGGTGTAGCACAGAGGTAAAGTACTCCTGACATCGTCAATCCTCATTAAACTATATCAACATCTGTTCTAAAAAATGTATAGCATCCGCAGTCTAGCAGTTTCTCATTATCATCCGTGATGTCTACATCAACTGTTACTATATGAGACCCTCCACGCCTTAGCCTTGCTTCGCAGTATATATACTCGGTCTTCCATGCAGGTTCCAGAAAGTGAAGATTACCTTCGATGGTAGTAACCGCCTTGCCGGACATGTTGGCAAGTGTTCCCGCTATGGTATCCGCAAGAGAATAAAGACTTCCTCCATGCATCGTCCCGTATGGATTCTGATACTTCTGATCAAACGGCATGCGCCCTTTCGCATGTTCCTCATCCACTTCCAACAGTTCGATATTTAACATCTTTATAAATTCACTTTCATCAAGAAAGCTCTTTACAGCCTGTGCAATCTTATCACTCATAGCCTGTTTTATATCTCCTTATCATTGGCACTGATATAGTCTCTGTCCCATAGCAGGATATTTAGCTTCTTTGCCATATCAACCGCCGGCTGGGTAAAATACTGATTGGTCATGACCACACCGACCATCCTGTCATAATAATCCCTGCCCGCATAGATCTCCTCAACTGCTCTAACACCGATCGGCTTGTCATAGCATTTGCATTGAACTGCATAGCTTATCCCGTCTTTTTCGGCCAAGATATCAGCTCCGAAGTCACCGCTTCCCTTTGTCACTTCGACTTCAACAAAGCCCATGCCTTCAAGAAGTTCGGCGCAGTAATACTCAAAATCATGCCCCTCCATCTCATCCATGGGCAAAGATTTATTTCTTTTACCATATAATATGAAGATTACAGTTGTTAGAATGATTATTGCAAATACAGCAATCACTATATATATATATGATGACGAAATAATACTCATTCACTCTCCGATCTTAAAATCTTAAAAGAATATCAACTATTCTTTCCGATGCATGTCCATCTCCATAAGGATTAACTGCTTTTGACATTTTTTCATATGCATCTCTATTATTAAGCAATTCAGAGAAATTTCTGTAAATACTCTCTTCTTCTGTTCCAGTCAATCTCAGTGTTCCTGCTTCTATTCCTTCTGGACGTTCTGTCGTATCCCTCATGACAAGTACAGGTTTTCCCAATGCCGGAGCTTCCTCCTGAATACCTCCGCTATCAGTAAGAATAAGATAACTATTTGCCATGAAATTATGAAAATCAAAAACATCCAATGGTTCTATCAATCGTATCCTGTCACTGTTTCCAAATACTTTTTCAGCTGTTTCTCTGACAACAGGATTCATATGTATCGGATATATCGCTCGTACATCATCATGATCCTCAAGTACTCTTTTTATTGCTCGAAACATATTGAAAAGAGGCTCTCCAAGATTTTCTCTTCTATGAGCTGTAATAAGAATCATCCTTTTACCCTTGACTGCTTCTAACTCAGGATGAATATAATCTTTTTTTACAGTTGTTTGTAGTGCGTCGATGACTGTATTTCCTGTGATATATATATCTTTCGGATTTCTTCCTTCTTGTATCAGATTAGTCGCAGCATGTTCAGTAGGTGCAAAATGATACATAGTAACTAAAGAAACCGCTGTTCTGTTGAATTCTTCTGGATATGGAGAATAAATATTATGCGTACGCAGTCCGGCTTCTACATGTCCTATTGGTATATTCATATAAAAACATGCTAAAGCTGTCGCAAATGTAGTCGTAGTATCTCCATGTACAAGAACAACATCCGGCTTATCTTTTTCAAGTACGGGTCTAATCCTTTCAAGTATCCTCGAAGTAATATCAAAAAGTGTCTGCCTTCCCTGCATTATTTCAAGATCATAATCAGGCTCGACTTTAAACGCTTCCAAAACCTGTCTCAGCATTTCTCTGTGCTGACCGGTTACACATACCGTAGCTATAACATCACTATGTTTTTTTAGTTCTTTGACTACCGGACACATCTTTATTGCCTCGGGTCTGGTACCAAATACCAACATTATCTTTTTCATTTTTATACCAATGCTACTTTCTTATTGTTCCAACAAAGACCCATTTGTTCACATATCATTTTCTCTTCTTTTCCCAATATATGTGAATATATTCCTATCAAAACTGCCTGTTCATACGTTATCTGACCGTTTTCAAATTTTCCTACTGATTCGAGCGGCTTATAGTGTTTATTTGACTTTTTATACTCGTCTATAATATTGGTTATATCACTTTCTGTTAAAAACATCCTTTTATATACAACATCATTTTCTTCTGCAAATACCCTCAGGTTTTCATCAGTTGTTTTATCGCAAACACCTAAAACATATTTTCCTTTTTCATATGCTAAAGGGAGAATAAGTTTTTTTCGCAGATCATCAATGTCGAACTTAGAAAAACAGTCATAAGAATTCAGCCTTTTTGCCACATGCGTCGGAATAAACTGTATATGTTTTACATGACCTAGAACATCCATGAATTCTTCATTCGTAATTGTACCCTGCTTAATAAGGTAGGATCCAATCTGTTCACCATTCTCTTTATCTACCTTCTTTAGCGCAGTTTTAAATTCTTTTGGAGTAATTAACCCTTGGGTAATTAAAACATCCCCCAACATCCTTCTATACCCTCTTAGTTGCTGTTTTGAAAGAAATTCATGATCAGTCTTTGCCCACTTAACCTCCTTTGGCTTTTCTTCAACGATCTTTTCCTTCATTTCCTTTTCAGCTACATTTTTAATGGTCTTTTTTGTGCTTATATACTTCATATTAAATGCTCTAAACGTAGCCACAAAGTTTATGATATTTCCATAAATAAGCCGGATAGGAAACAATGGCGGAAACAGACATCCGAATATCACGCTCCTGAAGCCATACACTTTATATAAAGCGTATCCCCGAAATATCTGATGAAGAATCATCATTGTAAAAACAGCCATTGCCATGTAATAAACTGGTGTATTCGGTTCGTATAAAGGTGTAATGTCCAAAAATATCGCAACAATGCAATATACTGAAGCTATATAACCGAAAAACGGAACCAGATTAACTAGTTTTGTCTTTGCATCTTTGTAGAATGAGTATCTTCCGGCAAAAGAAATCTTCTCTTTCGAAAAAATATCCTTCACGCTGATAGATTGCATAGTAATGCCATAAGTCCAGCGTGTTTTCTGTTTGACAGCCGCCTTAAATGTATTTGGAAACAGTGATCTAGTAGTTATAAAATCTGTTTTAATCTTGCCACTTTGAAGAACTCGCGGGAGTTTATTTAACACATAGTAAAGGGTCATTCCCTTTTTATAGAGAGTAAGCGATAATAAATAATCCTCTGTAAGAGCATTAGATGGCAGTACGTCTTCACCGTTATAACTTTCTATCAGTCTTTTTGAAAGAGCAAATCCTGTTCCCGCACAAGGAACAAATGCTCCTACAGTCCTGCGTTCTACTAATGCCATATAATGATTCTCCGCAAATTCATCGGCATATGTTGCGGTTGTCAACTGCTTAAAAAAGTTGCTTATCTTAGGCATCTTTACTATCGGAAAAACAGGAAACTGCAAAGCAGCATGCTTATCAATGAGATAATTTGTTGTCAATAACTCGTACGGATGAATGACATCTTCTGAATCATGGATGGTAAGTGACGCAAACTGAACACTAAGCTCATTTTCAAATTTTTTAATCTGACGTATCACACAGTTTATATTCTGTGCTTTTGTCGTAGGACCTTCTTTGTCATTTACAATCGCATGCACATTGGGAAATTCTTTACTAATATTATTAACAACTTCTATAGTCTCCGGATCA
>JAEEUS010000009.1 GCA_016290615.1 Lachnospiraceae bacterium
TAGCCCCACCGGTTACGGTGCGGGTACAAGTCCCAGACATTTTTTGATTCTGTTCAGAAAACGTTAGCTTTCCAAATCTTTACTTGGTTTTTGTTCTGAATCTCTAAAACTCATGGTCTAAACCTGACCATTTTTATTAGAATTTTCAGGGTTGCATTGCTGTTTATTTGTCAAAGTTCATATATTGCTTGATAAGCAATAAAAATCGTAGCCAAAGCTACGATAGCGCAGAGGGTGGGATTCGAACCCACGTGCCCTCTCGGACAAACGGTTTTCAAGACCGCCTCGTTATGACCACTTCGATACCTCTGCATCCGTCATCTTATCAGACGCAAAAGTTATTCTAACAAAGAGATACATATATTGTCAACAGGATTTTCAAACTTTTTGTAAAATATTCCATGTTTTTAAACTACTGTAAAAACCTTTCGGCAATGAGCATATCCTCAGGTGTAGTTATCTTTATATTTTTATATGATCCCCTGATCAGTTTAACCTTTGAATTTGTGAAGTTTTCAACCACCATGGCATCATCTGTTATGTGAATGTCTTCAGCCGAAATGTTCTGAAGTCTCATACGCAAACGTTCATATGCTTCAGTGATAGTTGTGAATCTGAACACCTGCGGTGTCTGGATGATCCAGACTGTATTTCTGCTGGGTGTGCTTATTACGAAATTTTCATTGTCTACTATTTTAATAGTATCCTTAGTCTCCACTGCCGCAACAGCCGAACCGTAATCCTCGACTCCTTCCTGAAGTCTCTCAAGCATCTCCTCGTCAATTAGGGGACGTGCTGCGTCATGTACATACACGAAATCGCAGCTCTGTATCATCTTGAGTCCGTGCATGACGGAATGATATCTTTCCCTTCCGCCTTCGACTATGCAGCGAACCTTGTTAAAATCATACTTTTTAACGATCTCGTTCTTGCAGTACTCAATATCCTCTTTTGAAGTAACAAGGATTATATCATCTATGAAGCTGTTCTGAAATGCATTTAGAGAATAGTACAGTATCGGTTTTCCGGAAAGCTCCAGAAACTGCTTTTTAACATCGGCATTCATTCTGCTTCCGCTTCCGGCTGCCAATACTATCGCGACTGTTTTCATTATCTTTCACCTAACTTCAGATTGGGCACTGCATTCAGATCCCATCCTGATCTCATTCCCTTCATATATTCATAGTATCCTGCAACTCCGATCATGGCTGCATTGTCTGTACAGAATATCGGAGACGGTTTGTAAAACTTTATACCCTTCTCATCACATGCCTTGACAAATGCATCACGAAGATGAGAGTTGGATGCAACCCCTCCCGCTATGGCGAATTTGTCAAAGCCGTATTCCTCAAGTGCTGTCATGGAGTGAGAAACGAGTACATCCACCACTGCCTGCTGGAAGGAAGCCGCAACATCAGCCTGTGATATCTTCTCACCTTTCATCTCCATTGAATTAAGATAATTAAGCACAGCAGATTTAAGACCGCTGAAACTGAAGTCATACTCGTTGTCAGCTACCTTAGCTCTTGGAAATTCTATTGCAAGAGGATCTCCTTCATAGGATACCTTGTCTATCTTCGGTCCGCCCGGATAACCGAGTCCTATAGCTCTTGCGACCTTGTCGAATGCTTCTCCTGCCGCATCATCCCTGGTACGTCCAAGTATCTCATATACCCCGTAGTCAGCTACCTTTACAAGATGAGAATGACCTCCCGATACAACCAGGCACATAAACGGAGGTTCAAGCTCCTTGTTCTCTATATAATTGGCGCATATATGTCCTTCAATGTGATGAACTCCGACAAGAGGCTTCTTTAATGCCCATGCCAGTGACTTGGCATAGCTGACACCGACAAGCAGCGCACCTACAAGTCCCGGTCCGTAGGTAACGGCAATAGCCTCTATATCGTTCCATGTAACGCAAGCCTGTTCAAGAGCCTGGTTTACCACGTGGTCTATCTTTTCGATATGCTTTCTAGAAGCAATCTCAGGTACGACACCGCCGTATACCGTATGAAGATCTATCTGGGAAAAAATGACATTAGACAGGACTTCACGACCGTTTTTCACAACAGAAGCAGCCGTCTCATCACATGACGACTCTATGGCAAGTATTAAAACATCACTCATCGCTCGACTCCACCGGCTGCCATCCGTATATCTTCCAATGACCGTCGTTATCCTTTCTCAACAGGAAGACTTCCTGTAACAGCTGAGCCTTTCCGCCCGCACGGATACTGAATGTTCCGTATAGCTTTGCAAAATCATATCCGTCCACTCTGTCATAGACAACATCCGTACTCGCGCTCGTATAATAATTTGTTATAGCATAATCGTTTTCTCTGAATGTGGCTATCTCGCTCTTTAGATCCTTTAAATATTCATCCTGGGATTTATTAGCGATGAATTCATCATCATATAATTCCCTGATCTTTATCGCTACCTTCTCGATCTCTTCATCACTTAACTTCTCGTTGTGAAGCACTTTTGAGATATAGAGAAATTCCTTTACCACTTCCTTTGGAGTGGGAGGATAATTGATCTTGTAGTTGGCAAGCATTATCTCCTGAGCGGATGATACTTTTATATCCTCTTCATTCTTGTCAGGACTTGTCTTGTTGGAAAGATAATAGTAATAGGAAACAACAAGAAAAACAAGCACGATAAGTATTATAGTGCCTTTGGTGCCTTTGAATCTGTTTTTCATGCCATCCCTCCTTTCCTATGATCTTTCAAATGACTAATCCTCGAATCCGAGATCTATGCTGCGTCCGTCCTTTGCTACGACAGTTGCTTCAAATATCTTCTTTACCTCATCAGCATACAGCGCCGGTTTCATAAGTGACGGACTGTAATGTGTAAGCCACAGCTCCTTGACATTTGCATCTCTTGCTATGGCAGCCGCCTCATAAAATGTCATATGCTTATGCTCTTTGGCCTTTTCAATCTTGTCGGGTTCACCGTACATGCCTTCGCATATGAACAGGTCCGAATCCATTGCATTGCTTACTATATTCTCACACGGTCTTGTATCCGTGCAGTATGTTACCTTTAATCCTTTTCTGGCAGGTCCGAGTATCATGTCCTGAGTCAACAACCTGCCGTCGACTTCAATGCTCTCTCCCTTTTGGAGTCTGCTCCAGTACTTCATCTCGATATTGTTGGTCTTTGCCTTTTCGGGATCGAACTTTCCGGCTCTGTCGACTTCTATCGTATATCCGTAACAGACAACGTTGTGATTGAGCCTGAATGCCTTTATCCTGTAGCCGTCCATCTCAAAGGTCTGGTTCTTTCCTGTAATTTCAATATAGTTGATCTCAAAGGGAAGTTCTCTTGCGATAATCCTTAGGGATTCAACGACCTGTGCCACACCCTTGGGACCTATGATCGTTAAAGGATCTGTCCTGTCGGAATTACCCATTGCAAGAAGCATTCCCGGAAGTCCGCTGATATGATCCGCATGAAAATGCGTAAAGCACATCACATCTATCGGATTGGGACTCCATCCCTTTTCCTTTAAGGCGATCTGTGTTCCCTCGCCGCAGTCTATAAGTATGCTCGAACCGTTATATCTTGCCATCATGGACGTGAGCCATCTGTATGGCAGCGGCATCATGCCGCCCGTCCCCAGCAAACAAATCTCCAACATTAATCTGTTACCTTTTCCAAAAGATCACCGCATCCTCTTTGGGTGATGTATAAAATCCGGGTCTTATGCCCTCGTTTACAAATCCAAGTTTTTCATAAAGCGATATCGCAGCTTTATTTGATGCACGTACCTCAAGAGTAAAAGCTTCCACCAAAAGCTCCTTTGAAGCCACGTTCATTATCTCTGACAGAAGTTTTTCTCCTATGCCTCTTTTTCTGTAGGCAGGATCGACCGCAACGTTGCAGATATCACCCTCGCCTGCCGCGGATATCACTCCGCAGTTGGCAACTACATATCCGTTATCTTCAGCCACCATGTAAAGAGCTAAAGGATTATCGATCATATCCTCAAATGCATCCCTGCTCCAGGGTGTTGAAAAGCATTCCTTTTCAATTTGACTGACGCGGTCAAGATCTTCTTTTTTCATCTTTCTGACCATTAAGCCGCTGACACTCATGATTTATCCTTTTCATTTCTCTCACGCTCTGCCTGAGAGAGTCTCAAATAGATCGGAGCATGTTCAGATGCTGTCTGGCTTACGCCCTTATTGAGATATATCTCTCCGAGAGAAGCAATCACAGAACCTCTCTGTCTGTTTGCAAATGCCGGCGCATATACAAAGTCGACCTTGCATGTGCTCTCGATCATATCCTTAAACACCGGTACACCGTCTCCAAGAAAAACGACACTCCTGTCAATTGCATTGATCCTGTCTATTATCTCTTCTATGGGAACCGCACACTGATCCTGTATGGTATTCATCACGCAAGCATCGCCGTCTTCATAGAATTCATACAGACCCGTATATACCTGATTTCGTCTTGCATCCATCAAAGGACATACGATACGGTCGCTTCCCCACATGTTGTATGCAAGTCCTTCAACAGTCGGAACCGGGACAATGGGTTTGTTTAATGCATTAGCCAGTCCCTTTACGCATGCAGAACCGATCCTAAGTCCGGTAAACGATCCGGGGCCGCTTGCTACAGCTATGGCATCCACATCACTCATATCCTCTCCCAGCATCGATGATATCTCATTAAGCATTGGGAGAAGTGTCTGTGAATGTGTCTTTTTGTTGTTTACAGTATATTCTGCTTTTGTTATCCCGTCCTCGATGAGTGCAACACTTGCCACCATTCCTGACGAGTCTATACCGAGTATCTTCAATTATCCCACTTCCGTAATCTTTATATTCCTGAAATCAAACCCTTTATCAAGGTCCTTTGTTATCTCTATCCTTGTATATATGTCAGGCAGTATATCGCTTATAAGATCGGCCCACTCTATTAAGCTGACTCCGTCACCGTATACATATTCCTCGTATCCAATCTCTTCCATCTCGCTCTCATCGCCGATCCTGTATACATCGAAATGATAAAACGGCAGCCTGGCGTCATCATAGACCTGAACGATGGTAAATGTCGGTGAACAGATATAGTCCTTTACACCGAGTCCTGCGGCAAAGCCCTGGGTAAACACGGTCTTTCCCACACCGAGATCGCCTATCAGCGTACATACCTGTCCGGGGTATGCCTTTTTACCCATTTCAAAACCCAGATCATAGGTTTCCTGTTCGCTATGAGATTCTACTGTCTTTACTTCGTTTGTCACTGCTTTATCTTTACCTTGTCCGGAGGCATGTGCGTGCTTATCATTTCTATAAGCGCATATCTGTCCTCCTTAAGATCCTTCTTCGGAAATATCCATGCATTAATCTTTGAGGTTGCAAGTATGATGCTCTGGTTTGTAGAATATGCCTTATACATATCCGTCCATTCAACCTTCATCTCATCCGTTCCGTCAGAAACGGTCACACCCTCATCATCCATCGCATAATGCATGGCCTTTTTAAATGCCGGGTTAAGTAGCATCTGTTTCTTTGCTCTGGTATACAGAGTCACGGGCATATACAGTATGATGATCAGCCCCGCTGCCAGCATCGGAAGGTAATCCGTATTCATAAAAAAACCTATGATGAGCAAAATACCTACCATGGTTCCAAGCAGCCCCGAAGCACTTGTATATGCATGATGCATATTGTAATCATAAAGAGCTGCCGTAGTCATCCTGACATCAAATTCACACTTCATAAGTCACTCCAAATCATAATTTACACGATTATATATTATACCACAAAATAAACGCATCACTCAAGATAATAAAAGCCACCGAATGGCAAACCAGACGGTGGCTAAATAAATCATTATTCATATCTGAGAGCTTCGATGGGATCCATCTTTGCTGCCTTGTTTGCGGGATAGAATCCAAAGAAGATTCCTATCGCGGTAGAAAAGCTCAGTGAGATCACTATAGCTCTTAGCGAAGGCATAGGTGATGTCTTCATCAGAGCCGCCGCGATCGCTCCAAGACCGCTTCCGAAGACTATGCCTATCAGTCCTCCTATCAGACATATGACTACGGCTTCTATGATAAACTGTATCCTTATAGAACTGTTCGGAGCTCCGAGTGCTTTTCTTGTTCCTATCTCTCTTGTTCTTTCGGTTATCGAAACAAGCATTATGTTCATTACACCGATACCGCCAACAAGAAGAGCGATTCCAGCGATAACTGAGATACCTATTGTCACGGTATTTATAAGTGATGTCGCTTCATCGATTATGGATGACATGTTGTAGGCAGAAACATGAAGTCTTTCATTGTTTCCGTAGTATCTCTTTTCGAAAAACTCCTCCATGTCCTCGGTCAGCTGAACAGAATCAACGCCCTGCTTGGCCATTACAGTGAAGTATGTCATATAGTCATCATGCGTTATGCTCTGGGCTGTCTGGTATGGTATATACAGGTTTGTCCTTACGTTGTTTCCCGCAGAC
Organism: Lachnospiraceae bacterium; assembly: GCA_016290615.1. GTDB lineage: Bacteria > Bacillota > Clostridia > Lachnospirales > Lachnospiraceae > Colinaster. The sequence goes on from JAEEUS010000009.1 coordinate 6,484, forward strand.
ATTCCCATGCCGGCAAATGCATCTTTGTACTCGTAGACACCGACTATCGTAAATTTATAGGACTTGCCGCCAAGTTCGACCGTAACTCCTTCACCGAGCGCATCCTTGTTCTTTCCTCCGTACATGACTTCCACGTACTTGGATGAAACGATCGCAACCTTGGATGCATTCTCTGTCTCGCCTATCGTAAAGAACCTTCCGTCCATGAGTTTGACATCATCTATCAGAAATGAACCGAGTGTCCCTCCGGTAACATTTACTTTTGCAGTCTCATTACCGTTCTTGATATCAGCCGCACCGACATCGTTTGTTACAGAGATTGCTTTCAGCCTGTCAGAGAAATGATCTGCGAAATCCTGCAGCATCTCTCTATTCATAAGTTCACTGTACTCGTAATAATAGTCGCCGTCGTAGTCTTCTCTAAAATCGAGATACAGCTGAATATTGTTTGCACCGAATCCTTCCATCGTATCGGACAGCTTAACGGAAATCGAATCACCGGCCGACATGATCGCAATAACGGAAGATACACCGATAATGATACCCAACATGGTTAGGAGTGATCGCATCTTATTGGCTTTTAAGCTAAAGAGTGCCAGTCTGAAATTTTCATACAGCATCATCATATGCGTGGCCCTCCCTTTCTCCCACTATCTCTCCGTCCTTGAGCGTAATGAGTCTTTCCGTCTCGTCAGCCAGTTCAGGCGAGTGGGTGATAAGAACTATTGTCTTACCCTGTTCCTTATGCAGTTTGTGGAATATATCCATGACCATTCGTCCGGTCTCGGAATCCAGAGCACCTGTAGGCTCATCGGCAAGAATGATAGCAGGATCATTTGCCATGGCTCTTGCTATCGCGACTCTCTGCTTCTGTCCTCCCGAAAGTTCTTCGGGCAGATGCTTCATACGGTCTCCCATACCTACCAGTTCCATAAGCTCTTCGGCTCGTTTTGTTCTCTCTTTTCTTCCAACACCCGCATAGAGCATCGGCATCTCAACATTTCTTAAAGCATTGGTCTTTGCGATAAGATTGTATGTCTGGAATACAAATCCGATCTTTTTATTTCTAATACCTGAAAGTTCATTGTCTTTCGCACTTATGACATCGACATCATCTAAGATATATCCGCCGGATGTCGGTCTGTCCAGTGCACCAATGATATTCATCAGTGTTGATTTGCCGGAACCTGACGCTCCGACAACAGCAATAAATTCTCCCTCATACACCGTGAGGTTTATTCCCTTGAGCACCTTGAGCTCATTGGGTGTTCCGATAAAAAAGTTCTTTCGTATATCCGTCAGGCGTATGATGGGTTTTCTTGACTCATTTTCCATCAGAAACCTCCCATAGCACCTGCTTCATCCATATATTCGCTTATATCTGAAAATGCACCGTTGTTGGGAACCACGATCCTCATGCCTGCCTCTAGTCCTTCGCCTGAGATCTCGGTATAGTAATCGCCTTCAAGTCCCTTTGTTATATAGACATTGTGACTTTCGTAATTCTTTTCACCAGACTGAAGCTTCTCAGCATCTTCCTTTGATACGCTCTCGGAATCCGTTAACATCTTTGATGTATCGATAGGCTCGCCTTTATCAAGTATCTCTACAAAGAAGTTACCGTCCTCATCTTCCTGGATTGCTTCCGTGGGAACGGCAAGTACACCCTCGCTCTTTTCACAGATGATCTCTATCTTTGCAGTCATATCGAGTTTAAGATCCTCGCAAGGAGTAAGAACAGAAACTCTTACCTCATACTTAACTCCCGAAGAAGAGCTGCTGTTTAAGTTTGTGGAAGCTGTCGCATGCGGTGCTATAGACTTAACGGTTCCTTTAAGCTCGAGTGAACCTGTACCGTTTGTCTTTATAACAACTTCCTGACCTTCTTTTATCTTTGCGATGTCATATTCATCTATCTGAGCCGCTACTTCATATGCCGATGTGTTCTCGACAGTAACCATAGCTCCGCCTGCATACATATCTCCTGCAGTAACATCAACCTTGGTAACAATTCCACCGATCGATGAAGAAACAACACAGCCCTCGATCTTCTCTTCAAGGCTCTCGATATTTCTGTTATCAGAAAGTGTTGCAGTGCTTGCAGATAATCTGCTGTTCTTTACGCTGTCCACTCTTGAAGCTACAGCGCTGTCATTGTTTCTCTTTGAATCATCAGCATTTCTTACTGTCTGATTAAATGCATCATAAAGCGACTCTACGTTCTTTACCTTAGAGTCATATATAGATTTCTTGCTCTCTTCCGTTGCCTTTGCTGCTTCATATTCGGCCTTGGCTTGCTGATATGCTGCTTCTTTGGCCGCAACATCTGCATCTTTGGCATTTTGTCCAGCAGAATAAATACTTGCTGAAGTACTCTGATAATCTGACCATTTCGCTTTCAGGTCATTAAGCGAAATATCAACTTTATTCATAATATCAGAGTCATCGCCATTATATACCATTGCTAAAGTGGTCGTTTGTACATCACAGTTTCCATCAGCTTTTATTTCAAAATTGGTACTCCAATCAGCCTGAAACTTGGCATACTCTGTTGGATTTGAAATACTTAATGCATCGTAATAAGCAGTAAAACTGGTTAATTCATTTTCATATGCTGTTTTCTTAGCAGCTATAACATCCAAATCAGCTTGAGTAATACCTTTCACGCCAGCATTCTTCGCTTTATTCAGGTTATCTTCTGCCTCTTTCATCCTGTCTTTTGCAGAAGAAGCTGCTTTTGATGCATCGTTATAAACATTCTCTGCTTCCTGACATTCATCAGCGGCAGATGAGAAATCCTGATAAGCGTTGTTCTTATCCTCTTCTGCTCTCTGAGCGGAGATGTCTCTTGTAGTAACAGCCTCATTCAATCCTCTGTCAGATGCCTGAAGGTCTATGTTTGCTCTTCCCGCATCGGCATTTTTCTGAGTCTTTGCATCCGCAAGCTGTTTTTCAAAATCTTCTTCGTCAAGGACGCATAGGATATCACCGGCATTTACACTGTCTCCGACTTTAACATTTACCTCTTTGACTTTTACACCTGTAACTGATGTGCTGAAAGCTCTTTCTTCAACCGCCACTATCGTACCTGTTGCGGTAACGCTGTTTACGATATCACGCTCTTCGATCTTTTCCGTGCTGGCCGAATTCTGCATGCCGGCAAGCAGGTTCTGAGCATCCTTAACAGTCTTGGCGATCTTGATTGCCAGAACGGCAACGACAGCAACAATGGCAATTATGATAACTGCCTTTTTGTGCTTTTTGACAAATTCCAAGAATTTCTTCATGTGATGTCTCCCTCTTTTTCACTAAACAACAAACTATGTGTTTGATCTTTCCCCCCAATCAAACAACACCACTTGAAAGTATATATCCAAGTGGTGTTCAGTGCAAGAAAAAGACTCAATTATTCACAGATTTTTAACTTTTTATTCGTGTCTTAGTGCTTCTATAGGATTCAACAGTGCTGCCTTCTTGGCAGGATATATTCCAAAGAAGAGTCCTATTCCGCAGGAGAATGCCGAAGCCACGATTATGCTGAGTAACGAAAACTCGGGTTTTGCACCTATTGCGAGACATATGATCGTACCAAGCAGCAATCCAACGATTATTCCTATGATTCCGCCTATAAGAGTTATCATTCCGGCTTCCGCCATGAACTGTCTCTTTATGGCTTTGGTCTTGGCACCGAGGGACTTTCTGATACCGATCTCCCTTGTTCTCTCGGTCACGGATACGAGCATTATGTTCATAACACCGATACCACCGACCAAAAGTGCGATACTTGCTACTACTGCGATAAACAGAGTTATGATATTTAGGATCGAATCAAACTGAGCTGAAGCGTCTGTCCAGCTGTCTATACCGAAAGCTCCCTCTTCCCTGACACCGTACTTGGATTCAAATAACTTCTGTACCCTTTCCGTACACTCCATGCTGTACTCATTGTCAGCAAGCAGGAGGATATATTGGCTCTTATACTCCGAAAATCCGAATTTTCTCTCAAGACATGAATAGGGGAGTTCTATCAGATCATTCTGTTTTCCGGTTAGTGCGGCTCCTATTCCATTGTCATCCTTAGTTTCCCTTATACCTATAATGGTTATCTCATTACTTGAGTTATTGATATTTACCTCAAAACTCTTGCCTATCACATCAGTGGTTCCGAAGAGTTTTTTTGCAAGCGATTCCGTGATGACTCCGACAGAACTGGCTGCATTGTATTCGGAAAAATTAAAATACCTTCCTTTTATGACCTTGTCGGTGGACTGGTGTTCCTTTGCCGGAGTACCTCCGCTGACATATATATCATAAGTGCCCCTGATCGTGTCCGCCTTGGCCGGATATGATGACGCATCCTGTGTTGCACCGTAGAGATGATCACCTGCATTGTCACAGATAAACCTTATATCATCCTCAGTAAAATTGTTGATATTGGCTTTTTCGGCATCCTCGATAAAGAAATACACCATTCCGCTATATACGGAGTTGAGTTCTTCATTGATCATGTTCTTGGCACCGCCTCCGGCTGCCAAAATCATGATAACGGATGATATACCGATGATGATGCCGAGCATGGTAAGGAAGGTACGCTTCTTGTTTGATTTAAGATTGGCAAGGGCGACCTTTAAATACTCTAACAGTCTTTCCATTACTTATCCTCGCTCTTCTTGTTAGCCTGAAGTTCCATTCCTTCGGTTACCTCTAAATCATTCGCAATGATGACCGTATCATTCTCATTAAGACCTGAAACGACCTCTATCATCTCTGTATTGTATACTCCCACTTTAACATCGACCTTTGCTGCCTTGCCATCCCTTAATACATATACATACTCGCCCTGTGTATCTGAGTAAACCGCACCCTTTGGTATCTGAAGCACGTTTTCTATTGAAACTGTATCGATAACAGCCTTTGCTTCAAGACCGAGTATTATATCCTCATCGGGAGTATCGAGTCTTATCTCCATACCGACATTCGAAGTCTGACCCTCATCTCTGCTCGTCATCCTGTCGATCCTGTCAACCTTGCCGCTGTATTCCTTGTTCTTTATCTTAACAGTAGCTGTCTGACCCTCTTCTATGTTTTCGATATCATATTTGCTTACATTGAATCTGATAACGATATCCTTTGATGATTCAAGTGTGATGAGCGGTGCACCGCTTGCAACATTGCTTCCTTTTATCGCATCTATGCTTGTAACGACTCCGTCAAATTCAGCAATGATTCCGTTCTTCGCATTCTCATATCTGTTGTGCTTGTCGTTGCTTGCCATCTCGTTTGCCGCCTTGTCGGCTTCAAGCTGTTCCTTTGCTCCGCTTGTCATAAGACCTGAATATGAAGCTGATTTCTGGCTTGTCATCTCAGCTTTGTATTCCTTGCATGCGGAAAGCTGGAGGTTAAGTCTGTCAAGCTCCTGCTGCATCGCAATGAGATCACTGTTATATACCTGTTCGTATGTATTAGTCTGAACAAGCTTTGAAAGGTTTTCATATTCTTCAGAATCGGGTCTGTCCGACCATTCGATAAGAGATACCTGAAGCTTTGCTCCCTCATCCGCAAGGGCTGCCTTCTTGGCTGTTATATCCTTCTGCATCTGAGTGACTGCCGCCTGTGTATCCGTGATCTGCTGATCAAGTACCGAAAGATTTCTTGTAGCCTCGCTGTAAAGACCTGCTGTCCTTCCGCCTGTCTGCATTGAGTTGTTGTAGCTTCCAAGCTGTGACTGTGCGTTAAGATCAGCTAAAGCAAGGTTGTAGTCAAGATTTTCTGAATCGTATGTAATAAGGACATCGCCCTTTTTAACAAAGTCACCCTTTTTAACATTGATAGAGCCGATCTTTCCGTCTATCTGCGAGTAATACTTGAGTACATTGTCTGTCTCTACATAACCGTTAAGCTCTACCTTCTGTTCAAGTGTACCCCTTGTTACCACAGCGGTATCAACAGCCTGAGCGGCATTACCGTTGAGCGCTCCTATCCCAACTACCACAAGGACTGCCACCAGTCCTCCGGCAACGATCTTTTTCTTCTTACTCAAACCCTTGAATTTACTTAAAATCTTCATTGACTTTATCCTCCACTACTCTCCCGTCTCTTATCCTTATTGTTCTCTGTGCATTTGCAGCTATCTCATTGTCGTGTGTGATCAGTATGATCGTCCTGCCGTTGTCGTACAGTTCCTTTAGTATTCCCATGATCTCCTTTGTGGAACCCGAATCAAGGTTACCTGTAGGCTCATCGGCAAGTATTATCGGCGGTGCCTGGGCTATCGCCCTTGCAATCGCCACTCTCTGCTGCTGACCTCCCGACATTTCCGAGGGCTTATGTGTCTTTCTTCCCCCCAGCCCTACTCTGTCGAGTGCGTCACTGCTCAGTTTCTCCCTTTCCTTCTTTGGAACATCCCTGTACATCAGGGGAAGTTCAACATTTTCGATCGCGGTCAGTGACGGTATCAGATTGAATCCCTGAAATATGAATCCGATCTCCTTGTTCCTGATATCCGACAGTTCGTCATCACTCATGTTTGAAACATCCTGGCCGTGAAGCCTGTATGTGCCGCTTGTCGGTACATCAAGGCAGCCTAACATGTTCATCAGTGTAGATTTGCCGGAACCGGACTGTCCGATGATGGCAACGAATTCGTGTTCATCGATCGTAAGAGTTACGTGATCCAGAGCCCTTACCTCGTTCTCACCCGGATTGTAGATCTTGCTGATATCCGTTATCTCTACCAGTTTTCCCATTACATACTCCTCTTTTTACTTAGACCATCGTCCCTTTTTGTATATTATATGATGTATAATATTATTTATGTCACATACTATACATTGTATATTATTGTTTGTCAACTATCAAATAAAAAATTAATGATTTCTTCATATTTGGGGCAAAAAAATCCCCTTGCCCTATAAATACGGCATTTATCACCTGTTAATTATATTGGCAAGGGGGAAATCTTATTCTTCGGATTCATCCGAAACCGCATCAGGATCATACTCAAGTATGTCCCCCGGCTGGCATGAGAGCGTATCACATATCGCTTCAAGTGTTGAAAATCTTATCGCGCTTACCTTTCCAGTCTTTATCTTTGAAAGATTTACATTGCTTACCCCGACCTTCTCCGAAAGTTCGTTGAGAGACATCTTTCTGTCTGCCATAACCCTGTCCAGTCTTAATACTATCTTACCCATATCTGTTACCTCACTTACTATCATCGTTGTTCTCTCCCTTTTACTATTTAAATCAAAGTGTCTCGTCAACTTCCTGCTGAAGTACAAATCCGTAATCCAGTATGCAGTATATGCACCAGAATACTATTCCGCCCATGACTGCTGTTCCGACTCCTGAAAAGAGAAGGGCTGCTATCGTGATTATCACGAACACGAGCTTAAGTCTCTTTAATACTGAAGGATGAAAAGGTGTCTCGCTGTCTTTTATCAGTATGAATGCCTTCTGGATCATGATATAGATCGCTGTTGTTATCAGGCATATAATGAATCCTCCGAAGCACTCGCCCATTAGAAGCTGAGCTACCTTGCCTTCGCTTGCTATCTTTTCAAGATCAAAATTCACACCGATAAGACCGTTTGAACTGATATCATCCATTGTTATATATCCTGTTGTCTCATCAAAGCCTTCACCGGCAAACCTTAATCTTAATAGTCCGTCATCATATGTCTCTACCGTTATGTGCTCATTGATTTCATCCCTTACTGCAAAGACCGTGATCCCTGCTACCAGACAGAGCACTGTTGCTACTATCAATAAAATGCTGAATACCTTTGTTACTTTTCTTGCTACATCGCAGCTCTTTCTTACATTTGCCAACTTCTGTTCCTGTTCTCTCATTTTTCTATCTCCTTTGGTCCCTAACCTTTTTATTAATCTTAATCTGTTTTGTTTAACTGTTTCTTTTTCTCTCGAGATTTTATGAACTTAAAAAAGCCGCGTCCGGTTTTTCCCTGTTCATGAGTTTAATATATCACCGCGATTTATCTTTGTCAACAACTTTTTAATGTTTTTCATTAAATATTTTACTTTTATTGTAATATACAATTATGTATACTATTTATGTTAACTATTTAAACAACAAAAAAGAAAGGCTACTAAAGCCTTCCTTTTAAGCATATTTACGGTATTTAAGCCATCCTTCTTGCGAAGCTTTCCTTGGGCATTGGTTTAGCATATACATAGCCCTGGATCATGTCGCAGCCCTGGCTGGCAAGGAACTCAACCTGCTCTCTTGCCTCTACTCCCTCGGCAACGGTACGCATGTTAAGATTCTTGGCAAGCTTTATCGCTTCGGAAACGACTATCTGTCCACGTCCGTCTCCCTCGTCATTCCTGAAGAAGTCCGCATCAAGCTTTAATACATCAAGCGGCATCTCCTTGAGCGAATTGAGTGATGAATATCCTGCACCGAAATCATCCATCGATACTGCAAACCCGTATTCCTTGAGTTTCTTTATGGTAGTTATCATCGCATGCTTGTCATCAAAGAATGCACTCTCAGTAAGCTCTATCTCGATGAGTTCATGAGGCGTTCCAGCCTCATCAACGATATCCCTTATCTGTTCTGCAAGATCGCTCTCGATGAAATGAGCTCTCGATACATTGACGGATATCGGGACACATTTGCATCCCGCATCGAGCCATGCCTTCTGATCTTTTGCCACATGACTTAACATGTAGTGATCTATCTGAGTTATAAAGCCGTTCTTTTCAAATATAGGAATGAATCTTCCCGGACTTATCATGTTCTCTTCTTCGGGTGCCTTCCATCTGATAAGAGCTTCGGCTCCTCTTAATTCATCGGTCTTCGGATCGTACTTGGGCTGGTAGTAAACAAGGAATTCCTCGTTTTCGATCGCTCTGTTTTGTCTCTCAACAACAGAGTCTATCCATTTCTGCTCCTTAACCATCTCCTCATCAAAGAAGGCAATGGCTGTATCGTCGCATGCAGCAAGCGATGCACGTGCCGTACATGCATTGTTATATTCTCTGTCTATATCGATATCCTTGCGTTTGATAGGCTTTCCGTTCTCGGCTATCGATTCGCCTATCCTGTATATGCCTACATGGAAGCTGAACTTGTGATCACTGTCTATATGTTCAAGCTCGCTTACGATGCTCTTTACTCTCTGTTCAAGACGATCCCTGTCATCATATCTTAGCATAGCTGCAAAGTTAGCCGATGCGTAGTGCGCGATCAGCTCATCCTTTTGAAGCTTCTTCTGTATGAGCTCGTCAACCTTGCAAAGCATCTGCTCACCTTCGGAAACGGAATGGCATACACAGAAATTTCTGTAGTTTACAAACACTATATCAAGGACAGCATACTTCCTGTTCGCGTTTTTCTTCTTTTTTAGGATCTGCTCCGCATTTGTAAGAAACCACATCCAGTTGTGCTTTCCTGTGACCTCGTCCATGTAGAAGACTTCAGTCATTCTCTTTCTGCTCTTATGCATCTTGCGGGCATTGATAAGCATTATGATAAAGACCGCAAACAAAAGGAGCACTATGGAAAAAGCCAAAAGAGCCATTACGATGATGTCTCTTATATATATGACGAAGTAGGCCTTTCCTATCAGACGGTCCCCGTTTGAAAGTGTCACAGGGATCCAAAAAGGAAGATCTATGTTCGTTCCGTCATTTTCAAAATTGTTAAGAGCTTCGTAGTGATCAGACTTAAGCCATGCTGAGAAGTTCTTTACATCGATATTTATGCTTCCGTCATCGGCTGCGCTTACAAATTTTCTCTCGGTATCGGGATATATGGTCTCGTGAAGGTCAATCCCTCCGATATTGACCATTCCCTCGCTGTCACTTTCGATCTCTTCCTTGATATGCTGCTTAAGCTTTGCCGAGTCTATGGCTTTACCGCCTTCAAGATCACAGGTGTTCTTCCCGTGCTCCTTGATGACTTTGTCATTCCTGTCAACAATGATATATGTATTGTTCTCGTTATTTAAAAGCTTAAGGATATCCTGATTGTCATGTGTGGCAGTTATCTCATAAAGGGATGCCAGTCTGCTCACTCTTTCGTATTCGTAGCTTAATTTCGAATCCATCATGTAATAGAAAAAGCTGCCGACCATGGCCGCCAGTGCAATGGCAGCAAGAGTGCCCACGATCAGAAATCCTATTAAAGAGCCTCCCACAAATACCTTTTTAAGTTTTCTCAGTTTCTGTTCCTTGATATTAGCCATCTTTTCTTCTGTCTTCTCTTCCCTGATAGTAATTCTTCTTGGCCTCATACATAAGATTGTCGGCCTTCTTTTTTATATCTCCGAGGCTCATGCTCCTGTCATCGCAGTATACGCTGCCGATAGAAGCGCTGTGGCCTTTCTGTTCTATGAGCTCATTTGCATAGTCAACCTGTCGTTTTATATCCTCTTTACTCGTATCCGGTACATATGCCACGAACTCGTCTCCGCCGATACGGAATACGTTTTCATTTCCGAATACTTCCTTAAGAGATTCAGATACATCGGTGATGAGCACATCGCCCTCATCATGTCCTTTGGTATCGTTGATATGCTTCAAACCGTTGATATCGCACATGATATATCCGAACGGTTTCGTTCTGTTAAGCTTATTCTTCTCAAAGTCATCCAGAGCACGTCTGTTTCCGATACCAGTAAGCGAATCCCTGAAGCTGTAGCCGAAGAGCTTTTTCTGCATCGCTCTTTCCTTTTCGATGGTGACATGCTCTCCTGCCCACCATACGAGAAACTGAAGCAGCATTGCGATCACCCATGTACACAGTCCGACTCTCATGAACGTACCGTTCTGGGTGATGGGATTATCCATGTAGTAGATAAAGATATCAATGACGCTTCCTATGATGAACATAAGACCGCCGGTGTAAAAATATTTGAGATTTACGCTTATCTCGTTCTTTTTGCAGTATATCTCATTATCTATAAGCATGGTCACTATCAGCACAAATATGATTATGTATGAAACATAGCTGTACATGAGAACTCTGTGCATATCCGTCTCAAAGACATATCTCATAAGAAGCTGGAAGCTTATTATGAATACCATCACACCGAGTGCTATCTTCGGATAGATCTTTCTCCTAAGGATGGTAACGGAACTTACAAAGCATGTCAGTGGATATATGACAAGCTCCATAAAGAAGTACTCTATCATCCTGAATCCAATGCTTCTGCCGGTCATAAGCTGCATCATGCCCGACTGGCTGAGACACCACAGTCCTCCTAAAAGCGTCGTGACACCGAGCATCGCGATATCATACGGCAGAGCCGATTTATCGGGTATCCATATATATACGGCAAGCATCAGCAGTCCAAAGAAAATGACAAGGACTGAGAGGAAGCATGCAGGAAACAGTCTTGCAGAGATCTGTCTTAAATAGTTCATTCCGTTTGCAAGACAAAAGCCACCTAATCTTCCGCCTGATCTGTCTTCAAATACCGTATCAAGAGTGATCTCGATCGATTTGGAAGCATCGTTTGGGGAAAGATTTATCACGTGATATTTTCTTCCGTAGCCGTGACCTGTAAGATTCTCTTCGCAATCAAAGCTGTATACTTCTTTTTTGTCTATGCATACCTTAAACTTCGCATTGTCACTCCAGAAGCACAGATCCTTGTCAGAGATAAGATCGCTGTTTGCGGGCAGCACGGCTGTAAGCAGTGCTTCTCCGTCATACTCGGAAGCATTAAGCTTGTCCACTTCAACGTGTCTTGTCTCGCCGTTATCGATAAGCGTCCATTCTTTTGACAGATTGATCACCTTGTCGGCATAAACCTTCTTAAACATGTCAGTCCAAAATGCCATATAAAAGAGTATGGCACCAAGAACTATGATGTATATGATCGTAAGAATATTTAATTTTTTAAAAGCTGAAACTGGATTTTTCATTACTAACCATTATATCACATTTGTTATTAACTCTTGACATACATTTTTCCCAGCGTTAATATTACATCGTTGCAAATAAACTTTCAAGGCAGGGTTAGATTCCCTACCGGCGGTATAGTCCGCAAGCCACATGGTTGAACCGGTGTGATTCCGGTACCGACGGTATAGTCCGGATGAGAGAAAGGAGTTCAAATGAATAATCTCATTAGTCAGATAGCACAGAATGCTGTCTTCGTGCTGGTATTCGCCGGCGTAATCATTCTCATGTTTTTAATCGCATATGCAGTGGAGAAGCTCATCAAGAAGAAAAACGATGACAAAGAGCGTATCCTTACAACAAGAAAGGTTGTTGTCATAGGTATGTTTTCGGCATTGTCTACAGTTCTCATGCTCTTTGAGTTTCCGGTGCCCTTTGCACCTCCCGGTATCTACAAGCTTGACTTTTCAGAGCTTCCCGCGCTTATCGGAGGTTTTGCATTCGGTCCCGTTACAGGCATCATGATCGAGTTCATAAAGGTCCTTTTAAAGACAGTGATAAAGGGAACATCAACAGCATTTGTCGGTGAGCTCGCAAACTTCTTTGTAGGATGCAGCTTCGTCCTTCCCGCTACCGTTATCTATCTTGCAAAGAAGAGCAAGGTAAACGCGATAATCTCATGTGCAGTAGGAACACTTGTAATAACCATTGTGGGAAGCTCATTCAACGCTTTCTATCTTCTTCCCACATTTGCAAAGATGTTCGGCATGGATATAGATACGATCATAGCAATGGGTACAGCCGTAAACAGCCATGTAACAAGCCTGTCAGACTTTATCTTTCTTATCGTAGCACCCGTAAACATCCTAAAGGGCGTTATGGTAAGTGTTGTAACACTTTTGATCTACAAGCCCTTAAGCCCTATACTTAAAGGAAAGCACTGAAAATTTAAAGAAGTCCTGCAATGCAGGACTTTTTTGTTTGCAAAAGAATACCCGCAGAGATCTGCGGGTAGCTTTGTTTTTCTTATATTACTTGAAATACTTAACGCCGCTTTCGAATATCTTCATATCCTGTTCGCCGTAGATATTTATGGCTACTGATGCATCACGTCTCTCGGAATGACCCATCTTACCAAAGATACGTCCGTCAGGTGATGTGATACCTTCGATAGACATATATGAGCCGTTGATGTTGTATTCTTCATCCATGCTCACATTTCCGTCATTATCAGAGTATACAGTTGCGACCTGTCCGTTTGCGATCAGCTTGTCAAGCCACTGCTTGTTTGCTACGAAACGTCCTTCACCATGGCTGGCGGGTATTACATATGTAGAACCGAGTTCAGCACCCTGCAGCCAGGGAGACTTGTTGGATACGACCTTGGTGTATACCATCTTTGAAATGTGACGGTTGATCGTATTGTATGTAAGAGTGGGTGAATCTGCATTCTGACCCGTTATCTCTCCGTTTGGAACAAGTCCGAGCTTTATAAGAGCCTGGAAGCCGTTGCATATTCCGAGGGCAAGTCCGTCTCTTTCGTTAAGAAGCTTCATGACAGCTTCCTTTAGCATCTCGTTCTGGAATGCGGTCGCGAAGAACTTAGCCGAACCGTCAGGCTCGTCACCTGCCGAGAAGCCGCCGGGGAACATGATGATCTGAGAAGCATCTATCGCATCCTTGTATGCTTTGAAGCTCTCCTCTATCATCGATCCCGTCATGTTCTTGAATACGACGGTCTTGACGTTTGCTCCTGCTCTCTCAAATGCCTTGGTTGAATCATATTCACAGTTTGTTCCGGGCATTACAGGAATGAATACATTGGGCTTTGCAACCTTGTTCTTGCAGATATATACAGAATCTGCCTTGTAGATCGGCATGTCAACCTTGTCTGTATCCTTAACAGCCTTTGTCGGGAATACCTTTTCAAGTGTACCCTTCCAAGCCTTGAGTGCCTCATCCATTGAAAGAGAAGCATCCTTATATGTAAATCTTGCATCTGTTGTTACTTCACCGACAACTTCATGATCTATATCTATGTTTGCTATCAGGTCTGCATCAACCTCTGCAAGGATGTCGCCCATTGCAGGCTCGAAAAGATCCTCAGGCATCAGATCGCTGTCAAACGCAACACCAAGCGAGTTACCGAAAGCCATCTTTGCCGCACTTGCCATGATACCGTACATATCAAGAGCGTATGCTGAAACGATAACCTTTTCCTGCTCTAATCTTCTCACTTCATCGAAGAGCTTCTTGACCTCTTCATATACGGGAACACCGTATTCGTCCTTTTCGATGCTGAAGCGGACAAGCTTGTTGCCTGCCTTCTTAAGCTCGGGAGTAACAACATCACCTGTCTTTGCTATATCAACGGCAAAGGATACGAGTGTCGGAGGAACATCGATGTCATTGAATGTTCCGCTCATTGAATCCTTTCCGCCGATAGAAGGAAGTCCGTATCCGATCTGTGCATCAAATGCACCGAGCAGAGCTGCGAAAGGCTGGCTCCAGCGATCGGGCTTCTCTGACATTCTTCTGAAGTATTCCTGGAATGTAAATCTTATCTTGCTGTAATCACCGCCGGCTGCAACGATCTTAGCCATAGACTGTGTGATCGCATATATAGCACCGTGATAAGGGCTCCAGCTTGATACGTAAGGATCAAAGCCGTAGCTCATCATGGTAACGGTATCTGTCTTGCCCTTTAAAACGGGAAGCTTTGCTACCATTGTCTGAGTCTCTGTAAGCTGTGTCTTTCCGCCGTAAGGCATATATACGCTTGCCGCACCGATAGATGAGTCGAACATCTCAACAAGACCCTTCTGTGAGCATACGTTAAGGTCTGAGAGTGTATCGAGCATGGCAGCTTTCACATCGCCTGCCTCAACATCTGCGGCAACTTTATCAATAGCGATCTTATCGATCACCTTGTTTTCCTGTGAAGGAATGTGTACCTGTACATCAGTCTCCTGATGAGCGCCGTTTGTATCAAGGAAGGATCTTGCGATATTTACTATCTCCTTGCCTCTCCACTTAAGTACGAGTCTTGGCTCCTTTGTAACCTCGGCAACACATACAGCCTCAAGGTTTTCCTCTTCTGCATACTTAAGGAATGTATCCACATCCTTGGGATCTACAACGACTGCCATTCTCTCCTGGGATTCCGAAATGGCAAGCTCTGTGCCGTCAAGGCCTGCATACTTCTTCGGAACAAGATCAAGGTCAACTGTAAGGCCGGCAGCAAGTTCACCTATGGCAACACTTACACCGCCTGCACCGAAGTCGTTGCACTTCTTGATAAGAGCAGCAACCTCTTCTCTTCTGAACAGTCTCTGTATCTTACGCTCTGTGGGAGCATTACCCTTCTGTACCTCTGCACCGCAGGTCTCGATGGAAGCTTCTGTATGAACCTTTGATGAACCTGTAGCACCGCCGCAGCCGTCACGTCCGGTCCTTCCGCCGAGCAGTATGATGATATCTCCGGGATCGGAGTTTTCTCTCTTAACACATCTTCTGGGAGCGGCACCCATTACTGCACCGATCTCCATACGCTTTGCAACGTAATCGGGATGATATATCTCTTTTACATAGCCTGTAGCCAGACCGATCTGGTTACCGTATGATGAATATCCGCTTGCTGCTCCTCTTACCAGTTTCTTCTGAGAAAGCTTTCCCTTTAATGTTGCGGAAACGGGTACTGTAGGATCTGCGGCGCCTGTTACACGCATTGCCTGGTAAACATAGCCTCTTCCTGAAAGGGGATCTCTTATCGCACCGCCAAGACATGTGGCAGCGCCACCGAAAGGTTCGATCTCCGTAGGATGGTTATGTGTCTCGTTCTTGAAGAATACCAGCCATTCCTCGGTAACAACACCGTCCTCGTATTCCATCTCAACGGGAACAACAACCGAGCAGGCATTGATCTCATCGGATACTTCCATATCCTCAAGCTTGCCGTCTGCTCTTAACTTCTTCATACCCATAAGGGCAACATCCATAAGACATACGAACTTGTCTTTTCTGTCCTTGTAGATCTCTTCCTTTGTATCAAGGTAGCTCTGATATGTAGTCTCGATAGGCTCGCGATAGTAGCCGTCATCAAAAGTAATGTTCTTAAGTTCTGTGCTGAATGTAGTATGTCTGCAGTGATCAGACCAGTATGTATCAAGTACTCTGATCTCTGTCATGCTCGGATCGCGGTTTTCATCATTCTTAAAATAGTTCTGAATATGAAGAAAATCCTTGAATGTCATTGCAAGTCCGAGGCTGTCATACAATTCCTTTAAAGACTTCTCATCCATGTCTTTAAAGCCGTCAAATATCTTTACATCCGCGGGTTCGTCATACTCGGTAACAAGAGTCTCGGGCTTTGGAGCGTCATTTATCCTTGAATCAA
The DNA here is from genome assembly GCA_016290615.1 of Lachnospiraceae bacterium. Lineage (GTDB taxonomy): Bacteria > Bacillota > Clostridia > Lachnospirales > Lachnospiraceae > Colinaster. The sequence goes on from JAEEUS010000009.1 coordinate 22,752, forward strand.
CAGGGTTAACGCAGTATGCCTTGATCCTGTCCATATCCTCATCGGATACATTTCCCTTTATGACATATGTGATCGCGCTCTTGACGATGGGCTTTGCATCGGCATCTATAAAGCCTATGCACTGCTCGGCGGAATCTGCTCTCTGGTCAAACTGTCCGGGAAGGGCTTCAACCGAAAATGCCTTCTCGTCATCAGCTATCGGATAATCCTCCTCATAGTAGTCATCTACCGGAGGCTCGCTGAATATCATCTTTATAGCTGTTGAATAAACGTCATCGTTTATTCCTTCAACATCATAGCGGATGAGTTCTCTCACTCCGTCAACCTTGATACCCAGATAGCTTTCGATATCCTCTTTAAGCTCACTAGCCTTTACGGCGTAAGGTACCTTCTTCTCAACATAGATACGTCTTGTCTTCATTAAATTCCTCTTTCTATAAAAAACATTTAAGATTCAACGAACTGTGACATGAGATATAGCAGTTCGCTGTCAACTTTTTTCTCACTTAGTCCAAAGCTTGCTCCGCAGGCTTTCATTCCCTCTATCGCATACATCATGCTGAGAGCAGTGGCATCGGGATCCATGCAGTCAAACTCCCCGCTTTCGTTTCCGCGTATAAGGATGTTCTTAAGAACTGTAACGGCCGTATCAAATTCGCTCTTTGATTCCTTTGAGTCACCGTTTTGTCTGCGGTAGAATGCATACTCGTATTTTGCAGCAGTAAGAGAGTTCTTGCGCTTTAATATCGCTTTCTTCTGCTCCTTTATAAACCACAAAAGAAGTTCTGATGCCTTGGCATTTGCCAGAAATTCACTGATATCCTTGTTATCGGCATCAGCTTCATCCGCTGCTTCACAAACTTCCTTAAATATCTCTTCCGTAGAAGAATAATAAAGATATAATCCTCCCCTGCTTATCTGACAGGCTTCGACTATATCTTTCATGGTAACACTTCTAAAGCCCTTGTTTGCAAAGACTTCAGTTGCTTTCTCTATGATAAACTTACGTTTACTGTCGCTTTTTTCGCTCACTTTTATACTCTACTTTCTTGATTGATCACTGCTCGACCATGCCGTTTAATCCGATGTCATACAATTCCTTTAATCTTGTGACCACGGCAAGGAATACTCCCTTGTCCACAGCTTCGGACCACAGTACTGCCTTGGTCCTGCCTCCCATCACATACTTGGACAGGATGCCGCCGATGTTATCCATCTTTAGCATTGTCTGCTTGCTCACGAACTCGACCTCGTCTGCTGCGCTCTTTAATCTGTTGCGGCTTATGACATATACATAGTTTCTGTCCATGAACTGGGTATTTTCCGCATCCTTAACGAATCGAAGCAGAGTTCCGTCATAGATGGGAAAGCTTATGGAATGCTGATCGAGTCCGTCTCCGTGATATATGTCTGAGACCTTGCTCTTGCCGCTCTTTTCCTCAAGCCAGGGCAGATAAGCTATCAGCTTTTCGATATCGCCCCTGTATTTGTCAAAAACCTCTGTGGCCGTCATCTGTTCAGTAAGCATACGATACCTCCCAAAGAGAATGTACATCTTGATCGCTCATGTTAGATTCTATCATAAACAGAACAAAAAAACATCATTTATCAAGTACAAGCCATGAAAAAATCGTCTTTCTGCCTATATAGCAGATGATCCTTATCAGAATGACTCCGATCAGTATCCCTATACTGTCTATCATGACATCATGCGGGTCCGATACCCTGCCTGCGACAAAGGACTGATGATACTCGTCAAGGTAGGCAAATATCACACAGAATCCCCCGGCAAAGAGTGTCAGTCCTATACCCCTTATCCTGTATACGTAGAGAGGGAGCGACACACTCATGGCAAGAAGCATGTATTCGGTCACATGCGCGCCTTTTCTGACATAGGGATGTATATATACGATAAGCTCATTGAGCGTTTCGTTTGAAAAGCCCTTCATAAACAGCTTGTTATATATCAGGACAATGTATTTGCTGACAAGCATTGAAAGATGTCCCGAATCCGCGCTGTTTTGCGCACTGAACATGAAGATGACATACATCATGACAATGGCAGGGATGAAACTGAGAGGCTTTAACAGATACCTCAGAGTCTTTTTTATAAATCGAATAAAGTAATACATAACATATTTTTTCCGTATTCAATGACAAATCCCGGCTTGCCGGGATTCATCATAGTTACAGATTAAATTCATTTAAAAAGATTATGCGTTCTTTCCGCAGCACTTCTTGTACTTCTTGCCACTTCCGCACGGACAGGGATCGTTGGGATAGATCTTGGGAGTGTCGTTGACTACTGTAGTCGATCTCTTCTGCTCCTTGTAAAGCTCTTCCTTTTTCTCTTTTGTAAAGATGTTGTCCCACTGCTCAAGGTTGTAGAGCCAGTCTGCGCTTGCAGCTACCATGTTCTTGTACAGAAGCTCCTTGTCATACTCCAGGGATACTTCGGTATCCTCATCCATCTCCTCGATGGGGTTGGGAGTCTTTAAGCTGTCGTTGATACCGTCAAGGAATCCAACCATGTGCATGAGAGAGATATTATACTTCTCGGCAAGTTCCTTAACTGTTCCCTTAACTACCTCGTCGGGATTTGTAAGCAGCTTCTCGTATACACCCTTCTCAACGGTGAAGTATTCTGTCCACAGTCTCTGCAGAGTGCCTTTATCTGTCTGTGAAGAGTATGCAACGTCTCTCCACTTTTCCATCAATGTTTTAGCCATATCATTATTTCCTCACTTTAGTAAAATATGTTTAAGTATAGAACTCTTCCAACAGCCTGTCAAATTCTTCCTGAGGCACGGGCTTTGAATAATAATATCCCTGCGCATACTCGCAGCCGATGCTTCTTAAGAATTCCACATGCTCCTTTGTTTCAACGCCTTCGCAGACGACTTCAAGATTAAGCTTCTTTGCCATCTCGATAACTGTTGGTATAACGATCTTTTCCTCCGAATCGTTCTCAAAGTCTCTTAAGAACTCCTTGTCTATCTTTAAGATATCAAGAGGAAGCTTTGTAAGAACGTTCAGTGATGAATAACCTGATCCGAAATCATCAAGCGATACCTTTACTCCGAGTTTTCTGAGTCTTGATAAAAGCGTGATGCTGTCATCAACCTTGTCGGTAAATGAAGTCTCGGTAAGCTCAAACTCCATATATTCGGGAGGGATGTTGTATTTAACGAGCAGCCCCTTTATCTTTGTTATGAACTCATCTATCGAATAAAGATGTACGCGGGATACGTTCACGGAGATGGCAACGGTCTTCTTGCCGCTTTCAAGCCTCTCCTTGAGATACCTGCATACCTCCTCGTATACATAGAAATCAAGCTGCGTGACAGACTTGTTTCTTTCAAATACAGGAATGAAGTCATTGGGATAGATGATGCTTCCATCCTTCTTCTTCCATCTGACGAGTGCCTCAGCTCCCTTTATCTCATCGTTTGATAGCAGTACTCTTGGTTGCATGTATACGACAAACTCTCTGTTCTCAAACGCTTTTTCCATGTCGTTTGAGTATGCAACCTCGTTCATCGCTGCATTACCCATGTTCTCGTCATAGAACATGAGATTGGGCATTCCCGGAAGCTTTGTCCTCTTACGCGCCATGTTGGCATTAGCGATTATGTTGTTTAGCATAACGGGTGCTCCGCTTATCGTAAACATCGAAACACCTACACCGACCTTTATAGAGCTGTTTAAAAATCTCTTTGCAAGAATCGAAGTCTGCTTTGTTATCGCTTCCTCAAGGCCTCTTTTGAAGGTCTCTTCATCTCTGCTTCCGAGTTTTGCAAGTGCAACGATATTGTCGGAGAACACTCTGCTGGCAAGAACTATGTTTTCAGAATATGACTGCACGGCCTGGGCTATCTCTTTTAATACCTTGTCGCCTGTCTCGTATCCGTATGTATCGTTTACAAATTTGAAGTTGAATACATCAAGATAGATTATCGCATAATTGCCGTGTTCGGCATTTGCGATATATTCGCCGGCATGTTCAAGGAATCTCTCGTATTTGTAAAGACCGGTCACATTGTCATAGCCTGCCAGTCTCTCAACTGTAGCCGTTGCTCTCTCATAGGCTTTCATCTTTAAAAGATATGAAGAAACGACATTGGCTATATTTCTTATGTTCTTGAGTTCATCATCGGTCCACTTTCTCTCGCTTCCAAAATCAATGAACTCCATGACTCCGACAAAGCTGCCCTTGTCATAGAAAGCACACCCGGCTAGACTCTCTATTCCGTATGTGATCATAAAAAGACGCGATATTTCATCCTTTGCATCATCTATGTTCTCATTCACTACGATGCCGTCGCCTTCTTCAAATACACGCATGGCCTCATTCCACTGAGCTTCACTGTATTCACAGATAGAGCCTTCGGATATGGTGTCTTCGTCAAAGCCGCAGTGATAGAGATTTCTAAGGGCCGCAGTTCCTTCTATCTTCTCCCAGATCAGTATCGCATCGATACCCATCTGACGTACTATCTGTCTGATCAAAAGATTTATGGCACTGTCTGTATCCTTGCTCTCCTCGATGAGCTTGAATGCTCTTTCTATCAGTGAATCGGAAGGATGAGTCCTTGATGAACTCGTTTCAGCTATCCTGCTGTTTCTTGCCCTTATCTCATCGGCAAGCACTGAATAGACATTCTCCTTGATGCTGTTATAGATGTCGTAATGATTCGGTCCCTTGCTCCTTGCAAGGTCGAGTGCCTTTTCGGCTTTCTCAAACAGCTCGCTGTAGGATGAACCGTCTCTGGGAAAGAGAGCGGCACCTATGCTTACCGTGCACTTGTGTCTTGTCCCTTCACCGATATATGTATCAGAGATGATGTTTTGGATATCCTTGATCTTTTTCTCGATATCTTTTATCTGAGATATATCCCTCATGAATACGACAAATTCGTTGGAGCCTATCCTTCCGACAAGATCTGTCGTAAACAGTATCTCTTTTACATCCTCAGCGATATTTTTAAGTATCTCTTCACCGAAAGCGATACCCATGTCGTCGATTATCTTGTCATAATTGTCTATATCTATGACAAGCATTCCAGCCTGCTTGCTCTCATCTTCAATGTTGCTTTCAATATATTCATCAATGAACTGATTGATATACGGTCTCTTGTAGAGTTTTGTCAGTGGATCTCTCATCTTCTCGTCCGCAAGACGGATCTCCATCTTCTTTGCCTCATCGATATTCTCAAAGGTTCCCACTACCTTGTCGGGATTTCCTTCGATATCAAAGATTACGCGTCCTCTGATCCTGTGCCACTTGAAATCATCGCTCTTTTGACCTTCCTGTCTGAGTCTGAATTCCTTGTCGACAGTACCGAGTCCCGAACGGCATTCAACCATCAGCTCGTCGAATTTATACCAGTCCGTAAAAGGAACATATCTCTGACTCTTTGCGACACTGCTTATGTTGCAGATACTGTACTCTTTTCCGTATGTGCCCTTGTTGCTTGTCGTCAGCATCAGAGTATCGCTTGCTATATCATATTCAAATATCTTTTCTATACCAATGGATACGACCGACTGGAATCTGTCACGTTCCCTGTTGATCTCGAATGTCTTTTTAAACTGCACAAGGTTGATCATATATGTGCACAGGATCAAAAAGCCTGCACTCGTAAGTAGCAGTACGAGCACAAGTATCCTGTTTCTTATTTCAATACCTTCGCTTTCCCTAAGTACGCAGTGAACGATATTTGCTATCCAGATTATGAGTATGCTGGAATCAAAATGAAGTGAAAACTTCATACCCGTGTAGGCAATTGATGTGAGCATCATAGGAAGAGCCACAAGCCCAATCAGATATGTATTGATAGAAAAGACGATATACAGATACATTATCGCAAAGAAAATATACAGAGCAATTCCCGCTTTTTCAGATGATTCGTATCTTTTTATGACATTTACACCGATGATCCACGGAACAAAAAGCATAAGAAATAAAGCGATGGGGGCGGCGCTTACCGCTACATCCGGATTATCCCAGAAGTACTGGATCCCCATCACGGATATGATGAGACAGCTTATAAAATAGCATAACAGGGATAACTTGTTAGCTTTCGCTGTCTCAGATATATCTGTTTTTCTTATAAACTTTGGAAGAATCATATCAAACTTTATACATTGATCTGTGCGGACATTCCAAGAACATCCCTGTTAGCATCAAGAACAGGGGAAACGACTTCCTTTATAAACTTATCTACCTGATAAGCACTTCTGCCAGTATATTTTGAAGGCTCCATAGATTCCTTAAGCTCTTCAAGGCTTAAGTTAAAGCCGCCGTCATTTGCGATGAGTTCAAGAAGATTGTTGTCACCGCCCTCTTCCTTTACTCTCTTTCCTGCTTCCATTGAAAGCTGTCTGATCTTCTCATGAAGCTCCTGACGGTTTCCGCCTGCCTTTACGGCATCCATCATGATATTTTCGGTTGCCATGAAGGGAAGCTCTGCCATCATGTGCTTTTTGATAACCTCAGGATATACTTTGAGTCCGTCTGTCACATTGATGCAAAGATCCAGGATTCCATCAATTGCAAGGAAGCCTTCCGGAACGGAAAGTCTCTTGTTTGCTGAATCGTCAAGTGTTCTCTCAAACCACTGAACCGCACTTGTTATCGCGGGATTGAGAGCATCAACGATCACATATCTTGAAAGAGAAGCAATTCTTTCACTTCTCATGGGATTGCGCTTATATGCCATTGCGCTCGAACCGATCTGAGTCTTCTCAAAAGGCTCTTCAACTTCCTTAAGATGCTGAAGGAGTCTTATATCATTGCTCATCTTTGTAGCGCTGGCAGCGATGCCTGCAAGAACGTTCAATACACGTGTATCAACCTTTCTTGAATAAGTCTGGCCTGATACGGCAACGCAGTTTTCAAAGCCCATCTTGCGAGCGATCATACCGTCTATCTTATCGATCTTTTCATGATCACCGTCAAAAAGCTCGTAGAAGGAAGCCTGTGTACCTGTGGTTCCCTTGCATCCGAGAAGTTTTAATGAATCCATCACATAGCAAAGATCTTCATAGTCAATAAGGAATTCCTGAAGCCACAGTGTAGCTCTCTTTCCGACAGTCGTCGGCTGGGCAGGCTGAAAATGCGTGAAAGCAAGGGTTGGCTGATCCTTGTACTGATCTGCAAACTTGGAAAGAAGAGATATAACATTTACGAGTTTCTTCTTTACAAGAGCAAGTGCCTCATGCATCACGATTATATCGGTATTGTCTCCTACATAGCAGCTGGTAGCTCCAAGGTGGATGATGCCTGCTGCCTTGGGACACTGTTTGCCGTATGCATATACATGGCTCATTACATCGTGACGTACAACCTTCTCACGTTCCTTTGCAACATCATAATTGATGTCATCTATATGAGCCTTGAGCTCGTCTATCATCTCCTGTGTGATTACCGGCTTGCCGTCCATTGATAGACCAAGTTCCATCTCGGTCTCGGCAAGAGCTATCCACAGTTTTCTCCATGTGGTGAATTTCTTATCAGGCGAAAAGATGTACTGCATCTCTTTTGATGCATATCTTTCCGACAGGGGACTAACATATCTGTCTGTACTCATCTTATTTCTCCAAATCTATTTGATAATCAGTCTAGGGGCTTTCCGGTCAGCAGCTCATATGCCTGAAGGTACTTCTCAATTGTCTTTTCAACTATATCCATGGGAAGTGTCCAGTCATCATGTTCGTTGCTCTTTAACCAGTCACGTGCAAACTGTTTGTCAAACGAAGGCTGGCCGTGACCTGCCTCGTATACGTCTGCGGGCCAGAATCTTGATGAATCGGGTGTGAGCATCTCATCACCGATAACGATGTTTCCGTTCTCATCAAGTCCGAATTCAAACTTTGTATCTGCTATTATTATACCCTTTGTAAGAGCATAGTCAGCGCATTTCTTGTAAAGAGCTATGGTGTAGTCACGAAGCTTTGAAGCATACTCCTGTCCTTTTCCGGGGAATCTCTTTTCAAGATAGTCGATGCTCTGCTCAAAGGAGATGTTCTCGTCATGATCACCGATCTCTGCCTTTGTTGAAGGAGTATAGATAGGCTCAGGAAGCTTGTCGGATTCCTTTAAGCCTTCGGGAAGCTTTATTCCGCAAACGGTACCGTTCTCCTTGTATGAAGCCCAACCCGATCCTGTTATATATCCTCTTACGATACACTCAACGGGAAGCATCTCAAGCTTTTTAACCATCATGCTGTTTCCGTTAAACTTATCCTGTCTGAAGAACTCAGGCATCTCATTAACATCTGTGGTTACCATGTGGTTGGGAAGGATATCCTTTGTATAGTCAAACCAGAACTTTGACATCTGTGTAAGTACTGTTCCCTTCTTTGTTACCGTGTTGTTAAGGATGACATCAAAACAGCTGATCCTGTCTGTTGCTACCAGGATAAGGTTTTCTCCGACATCATAGATCTCTCTTACTTTTCCCTCTTTAATAGGCTTAAACTCTGTCACGACTGACTCCTTTCAATATATAAAAAATAATTTTAGCTTGTGAACTTTCCAATAAATTCCTTAAGTCTTGCATTGTCCGAGTTGAACAGCTCGTCAGGAGTTCCCTGCGCCTGTACTATTCCGTGTTCCATAAATATGATACGGTCGGAAACCTCTCTTGCAAACTGCATCTCATGGGTGACTATTATCATTGTCATATGCTCGCTTGCAAGCTGCTTTATGACCTTTAACACTTCACCGGTAAGCTCGGGATCGAGTGCCGATGTGGGCTCATCGAAAAACAGGACCTTCGGCTGCAGAGCAAGTGCTCTTGCAATGGATACTCTCTGCTGCTGTCCTCCCGACAGTCTGAACGGATAAAAGTCCGCCTTGTCGGCAAGTCCCAGTCTGTCAAGAAGGTCCTTTGCTCTCTTTATCGCTTCATCCCTGGGCACCTTGTCCACATGGATGGGCGCATCGATTATATTCTGCAGTACCGTGTAATGAGGAAAGAGATTGAAGTTCTGAAATACGAGACCGAAGCTCTTTTTTATCTCCTTCATCTCCTGCTTGGGCGCAGAAACGATCTTGCCGTCTTCCTCCCATACGGCTTTTTTCCCGATGTAGGTAATGCTTCCACCGCTTATCGGAGTAAGCATGGTCGCACATCTTAGAGCGGTGGTCTTTCCTGATCCCGAAGGACCTATGATGGATACGACCTCGCCCTTTTCAACACTGAGATTAAAGTCCTTTAATACCTCGGCATTATCCTCAAAGACCTTTCTTAAGTTTTTTATCTCGAGCAGTACTTCAGCCATCAAAACCTCTCTTATCTGAAATAAGACATCTTCTTTTCAAAGTGATCCATGCCAAATGCCACTACATAGTTAAAAACAAAATAAAACAGTCCGGCAGCCATGAGCGGCATGATGGATGCCTCTCTTGCGCCGATCTGTTTTGCTATTGTAAACATCTCCGCCACACTGAGCACAAATGAAAGAGACGTATCCTTTACAAGTGTGATGGTCTCGTTTGTGACGGGAGGTATGATCCTCTGGATGACCTGAACCAGTATTATCTTAAAGAAAGTCTGGGTCTTTGAATATCCCAGTATCTGAGCAGCCTCCCACTGTCCCACATTTATGGACTGGATGCCGGCTCTGAATATCTCTGCAAAGTATGCAGCATAATTAATGGAAAAAGCTATAATAACGGCTGTAAATCTGAAGCTCGCACTTATAGCTATCCCGAAGACATAATAAGGGGCAAAATAAACGACTATCAACTGAAGCATCAAAGGCGTGCCTCGCATCACAGCGATATACACCTTGATGATACCGCTGAGTATCTTTGATTTAGACATACGACCCAAGGCCACAAGTAAACCCAGTGGCAGAGAAAAAACAAGTGTCAGTACGAATATCTCTATTGATACAAGCATGCCGCTCGCTAGCTGAGACAGCATAGTTGATGTCGCCATATATTACCTCACATTAGTTATATGTATTATTTTGTGCCTTCAAGGCAAAGGCTTTCAACAAGACCGAAGTCCTCGTACTTCTCAGCGATCTTGTTTACTGTTCCGTCAGCAGCCATCTCAAGAAGAGTAGCCTCAACCTGATCTCTAAGCTCTGTGTTGCCCTTTAAGAAGCCAACACCGTACTGCTCTGTGGCAAGCTGGTCGGCAAGGATCTCATAACCGCCGTTTCTTCCTGCTATCTCATAGTTTGCAACACCTATATCCATAGCGAGTACATCGATAGCGCCAGATTCAAGGTTCATGAATCCTGTGTTGTAATCTGCAAACTGAACAAGATCGGCAAATGTAGCGGCTACATCAGCCTTACCCTCTTCATCCTCGAGAGCAGCAAGTGCCGAAGAATCAGCCTGTACGCCTACGATCTTGCCTGCAAGATCAGCTTCGCTCTTGATATCTGATCCGCTCTTTACAACATAAACCTGGCTGTTATCTACATAAGGAACAGAGAATGTATAGTCATCCTCACGTCCGTTTATTGTAAATCCGTTCCAGATGCAGTCGATAGAACCTGATGAAAGCTCCATGTCCTTCGCATCCCAGTCGATGGGTTGCTTAACAAGCTCCCAACCTCTTCTGTTGCACACTTCCTGTGCAAGATCGAGGTCAAAGCCTACGTAGTTTCCTGCCTCGTCCATGTATCCGTAGGGCGGGAACTCTGCATCAAAACCTACTGTAAATGTCTTTTTGTCTCCTGCTTTTGCATTTGAGCATGCGCACAGTGAAAGTGCCATGACAGATGCAAGGATTACTGCCAGAATCTTTTTCATAATCTTTCCTCCTGAATGTCCTAAAAACATAGAATAAGAACCTGTTTATAGTAACATCACCGATTTTTCGTGTCAAGAATATCTCTCGAGCATATCCATGACTTCACCCGCATATCTAGGGTATTCCTTTATGAGCTGCTTAAGCTCCGACTGAGCCTCTTTTGCAAGCTTCTTGTTATAGTCAAGCTGCGCACGAAGTTTCTGTCTTCTTAATATATGTGAATGTCTTACCTCGACCATCTCCTTGTGATCCATTATCGCAAGAGGATTGTGAAGCCACATATACACATCGCTTAAATGATAGCGCTTTAAAAAACGAAGCATTTCCTGCTGATATGAATTGAGCTGCTTTTCATTCTCGGCATGCTTGTCTCTCTTTTCTCTTTCCTCTTCATAGAGATTGTAGACCTTTAACAGTTCCTTGGCCGAATCGGTATTGTACTTATTATATAGATAATCAAGAAGGTTCTTGTTGTTAACGTATCTTATCTTTACGGTATTCTGCAAGAGTATGATACGGTTTATGGCCTTTGCGGTCTTTATCCTCTCCTTGTCATCATCGGTATATTTTACATATATGACCGTAACAGCTACTGCTATTGCAAGAGTCGTTATGATAAATCCGATACGTGTATCCATGTCAAAGCCAAACTGTAAAACAAGAAGCATAAGGATACATGCAAGGGCTGCGAACATGCAGATCATCAGCATTCCTCTCAGGTTATTGACGCTGTTTCTCAGTTCTGAATTTCTGTATACATATCCAAGCTTCTCATCATCGAGCTTTTTAAGATCATCCCTGATAAGCGTTCTGTGCTCCTCGGCAGCCTTAAGATCCTCATAGGCTTTGGGCATCTCGTTTGAAAACTGCTCCATGGACTTAAACTGTGCATCGCTCATGAGATTCTTTGATCTGAAGTATTCGTTTCTTTCCTTCTCGATCTCTATTATCTTTTCAGCCGTTGCACGTAAATTTGCCAGTTCATTTCCGGGAAGGTTTTCTATCTCGTCCATATCCTGAAGCTTACCGGTGACAGTATTATACTCGACAGAAAGCCTGTCGATCTGCTCCGAGGCATTCTTTACCTGCTCGACTAAACTTCTGATATACTTTTCACGCTGAAGATCGTCACTGAGCTTTAACAGATGCCTGTCCTTTATAAGACTGTCCCAGCTCCAGGCAAGGCTTTCTGTTTCCTCATCCATCTCGATGGCATACTCGGTGAAGAAATCATCCTCTTCTTTATTTTTTCCAAACAGTCTGCTAAAAAAGCCGTTACCAAGTGCCATTTACATACCCTCTGTAGCTTCCCTTGACATCATCCGTCAGTCTGTCAAGACTCTCATAATATGAGCCGCCTTCTTCCTTTTGCTGCTCTATCTCCTTAAGATACTTGTATGCGGGCTGCTCTCCCCATGAAAGCCTTAAGATCTCCATCTTTCTCTCAACCTCCAGGGAATCCTCGTAGCTTTCCTTGTGGTCTGAAAGATAGTTAAGATATCCGGTAGGTTCCAAAGAAAGCTTCAGTGCAAGCAGCATCTCCTGATAGCTTTCGGTGTTTGCGTAATTCTCATATGCCTTTTGAAAAAAACCTGCAGCCTTTTCAAAAAGGAACATCTTTGCAGCACATACTCCAAGGTTGTGATATACTCCTGCGATAAGCTGCTCGTCGGTATCGGTAAGATCGCAGAGGATGTTCTCATACTCCTCCATCGCCTTTCCGAATCTTCCTGACTTCAAAAGTCCGTCGGCTCTCACCTTTTTTCTTACATCGAGAGACATCCTGGAGTTGCTCTCTATATCCTCTATGAGAGAGCTCCATTCATTTTCGGTATAATAGCCCACTTCATTGTTGAGTATCCTTGCAAGATTACTCAGTGAGCCGCTTTTTCCCGCTATCTCTTCTATATGATCCGCAAGCTTTTCGAGATTTAACTCGGATCTTACAAATGTTACGAGCTTCTCATTTACAAAGCCGTCATCTAGCAAAAAAGCATTGTTATAGACATAATAACAGAGCTCCTCTATTGAATAGAGGTGCATGCATGCTTCTTTGACAAAATACGGATTGACGGCGAGATCGCCCATACATAACATCACATTGCTCATATCATAACTCTATCTGTCTGGTAAACAGCTGATATGTGGTCGGATAGAATTCACCGAATCCCATATCAGTCGCGCAGACTCTCAGTCTGTCATCAGACTCCATGAATACCTTTAAATGGAGTCTTGTTGTCTTTGCTTCTCTTGCGCTAAGTCCGTCAAGGACTATCTCTATGCTCCTGACATTCTTTCCGTCAAGAGGCGTTATCAGTATCTCAAATGTATTGTCCTTATCAAGGATGATATCAAATTCCTTCTTTGCATCATACCAGCTCTCGCCACCGTCAAGGATCGCATAGTACGATTCCTCTCCGCCGCGAAGAAGGTTCATTCCTATATTGGCTTTTAGCTTGTCCTTTCCAAGAAAGATAAGGCTCTGATTCATATCCGAATCTATCAGTCTTTCTCTTACGGCATAGCAGGCTCCCTTGCTGTATAGGTTGTTTCCCTTAAATACCCTTCTTCCTCTGCAGAGCTCTTTTAAGGAATCATGACACCACTCATCCTCAAATCCGTTTCCGATCAGGAAGGCTCCTGAAACGACACTGTCCTTAGTATCTATCCTTATGACGTCACAGAATTCACTGTCCTTGTTGCTATCGCTTGCAACGATGGGATGAACAGTCTCGTCTACAACGGCTACCTGAGGCCTTGAATTTCTGTTCACGCTAAAATGATATCCTTTGAGATTTCTCTGTGAAAAATCATATACGAGTACATCCTGCTTCCACAGTTCCTTCTGCTGGTGGATGACATAGTAAAATATGCTCTCCTGTCTTCCTACAAAGAAGATCTTTGTATCGTCAAGACCGAGCACCTCGGATACAGACTCGAGAACTTCTATAGCTCTCTTTGTAAGATCCGGAACAGTGAACATGATGGCAGCTATCTTATCCTTGGGAACATTTTTAAGAAGTGTCATGCTCCTTTTAATGAAAAGGGCAAGTAAAGCCACATGATCGAATTCATCATCACCGATCTTTAGCTTGTCTCCAACAAGAGCATGCTCCCAGAGACTGTCCACCATGGTGCCTTCCTCAACGCTGCTGTAGTTTACTGCCTCGCGTCCGAAGAACCACTGGTTTACTTCCATGCGCTTAAACAGGCAGGCAGGTATGTTGTAATCCTCTCTGCCTTCCGCAAGCGTCACTGTCTCAGGCATGCTATCCTGCATGCCCATGTAGCTTATCTGTGCATATTCAGTTGAAAGATCGTAGCCTACTACGAATCGTTCACCAAATCCAAACATCATCTATTGCGGTGAAAAGATACTGTTCACCAGATACTCCTTGTATTTGTATTCTTCTAGCAGTCTTAAAGTCGTATCGTAATCCTTAAGCGTATCCGCTATGGCGATATCGTTAACCATTGAATATCTGTCGCCTTCGCTGTGAGCCGTGACATCATTCTTTCCGACGGTACCGCTCTCTGTAAGCTGAGGTCCGCTGCTTCTTTCCTCAGTGATATAGTACTGGAGCGACTCTCCGAAAAACAGGATGAATCTCTTTACATAGATGCCGCCGTACATATCGGTCATATCCTCCCTCGAATAGCCGCCGATCTCATCCTCCTGCTTGTTTATCACATAGTTTATGACCGTCTTTACTCCGGGAGTTCCCCTGTACTCGACAAGCACCTGGTTATATACCTGAGCAGCACCCGTTGAGATGTTCTTGAACTTCCCAAAGAACGGGAACACTATTCCCTTCTTTACCATGAGCACCCTGATGAATTCGGATATGGTATCCGCCTTGTCATCACCCGTATATTCGCTCACGTCCTTTGATATATGCTGAAGCCATGCGAGCATGCATATATCGGTAATGGCACCCTCGACCTTATAAAGCCTTTCCATCTCGTCAAACATGTAGTCGTCTACGAGACGTCCGCGAACGAAGTTTTCGTGTGCAAAGTATGACAGATATCTGAGTTCGACATCATTCTTTGCACCGCCTTCGACATATTCCTTCAAAACGGCAGCCTCTTCGCCTATGTAGGCTCCCGTTTCGAGAGTCTGCTTTATCATCCTCTCACATACTTCATAGGTATCTATGTCAAAACCGCTTGCAGCTTTCCAGATGTTTCTAAGCTTCTTGATAGGACCCCTTGAAAATCTTACAAGATAGCGCAAACCCTGCTCATCGTATTTTCCTCTTTCAAATGCGCTAAGAAGGATGGCACTTAGCTTTTCCTGCTCAAACATGCCGTCACGCTCAAGGATCCGTGATGCAAGACGCATAAGAAGTCTGGGTTCAAAGTTTTCAGCGCCGAAATGTATGGTAAAGTCTACTGCATCATCAAGTCTTCCTCTTATGAGCATGAATCTCATAAGCTCGTTGTAATCCTTGTATGATATATCCTCATACTTAAGATCATTAAGGATCTCATCGGCCGATACCACATCGTCCTTTTCCATGTAGTATCTTAAAAGAGGAAGTCTGATCATTCCCCTGTATGTATCTGTTATATCATCGCTTGATTCAAGATATCTGTATCTTTCAACGCTCTGATCGGTAACAAGCAAAAACTCGGGAGAATCATCGCACAGGAAGAGATTGAAAAGCAGGCTGTCGGTAGCCTTGTTCTCCATCTTGTATATGATCTTTCCCGGAACGAAGAACTTCTCTGTGCTGTACTCCCTTGTCTGGAAATATCTGTTTCCGGCCGCATCCTCCAAAAGAACTGCATAGTCGTTTCCAAGAAGCGCCACATAAGCGCATCCGTTGCTGATCGGATAGCTCATCTGCTTCTTTAGTCTTTCATCAACGACTACGACACTGACGATATCCTTATCCTCTACGGTAACGCAGTGCTTAAATAGTATCTTTGAAAACTGTCTTAGGTTATCCTCTGTCAGCATATCCTCCAAAACTATGTTGCTGTAAAGATATGCCAGATTATGATCTATCCTGCCCTCATAGAGCTGCTTTATGATAAATCTGTCTATGCTCTCTCTGTATGTCAGATACATCTCCTGCATGTTTTCCCTGTTCTTTACGACATAGGAATACAGATATGCATTCTGGGCCGGAGGCAGAGATGACTGATATGAAAAATACATGAGCACCCGCTTGGGTATGGGCTCGTCTCTTCTAAGATCCATCGAGAGCATGTATGACTCATATAGCTTTGTTAAGGGGAAGTTTCTCTCAACTGCCTCTTCATACCATACAAAGTACTCAGGTCCCGTCTTTGAACCCTTCATAAGCTGGACGCATACAGACTGAAGAGCCTCATCGCTCTTTGTCTTGTCATATATGTGACGCATTATCTTAAGAAGTGTAGGATCATAGTTCTTGGATTTCATGACAAGGTAGGATACCTGTGACATGATGTCCTCGTTTAACACTCCTTCCTTTGCTCCGTACAGGATTATCCTCTTTTCCTCTTTTTCAAGGTGATGCAAAAGGGAAGGGCTTTCGCTGAGTGCCTTTATCGCCTCAAGGTAGATGACAGGGCTTATGCATCCCATCCTTACCTGTTCTATTATCCATGTGAACCTTCTGCTGGCCGATCTTCTGAGTTCCTCGCTAAGATGGATCAGTATCCATGCGATCCTCCAGTTTGTCCTGTCATTATCATAGATGCTCTTTATCTGATCAGAGACCTCTCTTGAGTAATATTCGTCGGAATTATAAAGTGCATTAAGATACAGATAGTAGCAGTACTCCTCGTTATTTGCATCCTCTATGCGGCCTGCGACCTTCTTGTCCATTATCCACTTGGCTTCATTGAATCTTTCCTGGATAATCAGAGAATGCGCCTGCATCAGCGAGATCGAGATGTTCTCCCCGTCACTCTTGACCTTGTCGGTCAAAAGCTCATCGGTTAACATGAGCCACTTGGACATGTTGATTCGCTTCATCGTATAGTCGAGATAATGTCTGGTCAGAAGGTATGATATCCTCTTTTTTCTCTGACCTATGAGGCTCTTTTTAAACAGGTTGCTCTTTGTGATATTTATATCTATCTCAATCCTGTCATAGATGGATCTGATTATGATCCTTGCAGGATTCTTGCCAGCATGGAGTCTGTCATAGCGAACACAGTAATCAAGAAGGCAGATATTGCCCTCGAAATCCTCCTGCCTGATACGGTTCTTTGACAGTTCGATGCAGTCTCCCAGTGCCTTTACTTCAAGGTATGTATATCCCCATCCGTTCTTTTCGATCTTTAGAGTCGAAAACACATCCTGGGTGGGATTATCGATATTTACTGTATCCGTATCGACTATGTATTCTATCTTCTGTTTTTTATTTATCCCTATGAGAAATTCCTCGAGGTTAAAGTTCTTGTTACCTTTGACGGTAAGACCCCGATAAAGATTTGCATATCTTGAATCGTTGCCGCTTATTATCTGGGCAAAGCCGGGATTATAGAAAAGCTCAACGGCTTCCTCCCATTTGCTCTTGGCAAGATTTGTAAAATGAAACAGGTTCTTTATATCACCCAGGGAAGACTCAAGCACCACGCGCTGCTTTACAGCCACAAAAGGAAGCACATACTCTCCCCTGTTTGTCACAATGAAAAAGCTGCCTTTAAGTGCATCGCCCGCTCCCATCCCTGAAGGATCGAAGCTGTAGTTTATCCTGTACTCGCTGCCTTTGATCTGAGGATTGATTATATGCATACGAAAGCTGGAAGAATATACATATCCTTCCACCTCAAGTCCGTTCTGTTCCTCTAAGTCAAATAACCCCTCAATCGGCTCTTCGCCGCTCGTCTCCAGTTCCACCTTGGATACGGTAAAGATCAGGGATCCTCTGACCTCATCAAATTGATAGGTATCCTGTTCCATAATTAACAGTATATCTCAAAAGCCAAGATAATTAAAGCGCATTAAGCGATAATATCCGAAATATCTCGAACCAGTGAAGAGTAGCTTCTCATGAAGTCTTTATGATGCTCTTCAACATAGGAAACATCGCCGTTATTTGCAGCTTCCTCCAAGCTTTTTGCAGTCTCGAACATGTCGGTAGCGCCCAGTGTTTTCATTGAGGATTTGAGTGCATGCACTATCACCCCGTACTCTCTTAGATCACCATCGGCCTTATGCTGTTCAAGGTTTGAGCTTCTTGTCTCATACTCCTCTGTGAGTATGCCAAGAAGTTCCATATAGAAATCAAAATTCTTGTAGCAGTACTTTATTCCAGTCTCTGTGTCTATTCCAAGGCTCTCAAGACGTGCGAGCACTGCTCTCATCTTCGTTGACTTATCCGGTCTATATTCAGGTTTGTCTTCCTTTTCGGGTTCGAACTCCAAGACATCACTGTCATTTTTCTTTGAAGGATCCAAAACGCTCTCGGGAAGATATCTGTTAAACATGTCATCGAGCTCATCTATCTCGATAGGCTTTGAAAGATAGTCATCAAATCCTGCGGCAAGGTATTTCTCCCTTGCGCCGACAATGGCATTTGCTGTTAATGCTATCATGGTAGTGCCTTCGGGAATGAGATCATCCTCCTTAAGCTTGAGAAGAGTCTCTACTCCGTCCATCTTTGGCATCATTATATCCATGAATACGATATGATATTTCTTATTCTTCATGAACTCTATTGCTTCAGAACCTGAGAATGCCATATCAGGTACTATACCGTTCTCCTTCATGAGGTTCTTTGCCACTTTAAGGTTCATGTCATTATCGTCAACAACAAGAACGGATGCACCGACTGCCTTCGGATGAACGCTGTCCTGTTCCTGTTTTCTGATATCCTTGTAGAATCTCTTGTAATCGCCTATGGGGCCAAAATCCACTACCGGCTGCTTTATGACAAACGAAAATTCACTGCCGACACCGTAAAGGCTGTTCACCTCAAGCTTGCTGCCCATGAGTTTTAGCATCATCGTGACTATGGCTATGCCAAGACCGGTACCCTCGATATGGCGGTTCTTCTCCTCGTCGAGACGCTCAAAAGTCTCAAAGAGCTTGTCCATATCTTCCTTCTTGATGCCTATGCCCGTATCACTGACCTTTATCAGCATGTCAACACTGTCACCGTCTCTTGAAACCTCGCTGAAAGAGAGCATGACTCTGCCCTTTTCGGTATATTTAACCGCATTTGACAGAAGATTCATGATTATCTGCGAGATACGCGCATCATCTCCAAAGAGGGTTGAGGGCAGATTGCTGTCAACATTTACCTCAAATGTAAGGCCCTTTTTCTGAGCCTTTGGATTTGTGAAATTGATAAGGACATTTACAAGTGATCCAAGCTCGTAATTAACAGGCAGAAGATCCATCCTGCCTTCCTCAAGCTTGGTAAAGTCAAGGATGCTGTTAATTATGGAGAGCAGATTCTTTCCCGCAAGCTTTATGTCCGTAGCATATCCCAAAATGTTGTCATCCTCGGATTCTCTTAAGATCATCTCGTTCATTCCCAAAACTACGTTTACGGGAGTTCTGATCTCATGGCTCATCTCAGCCAAGAACTTGCTCTTTGCCTGTTTTGAAGCCACGGCCTCCTGCGCTATGTTCTTAAGATTTGCATTGCTGACATCACCGTTTATCTCTCGTACGCTGACAATAGAATTTACAGTATATACGATAAGACCCAGAAATACGCATGTAACGGTGTTTGCAAGGTCGTTTAAGAATATATCATGGGGTTTGAATATGTTAGATGAGATAAGAAATCCTATTTCCGAAAGTATCACAAAAAGATACATTCTCCATGCAACGTCTATGACAGCGATCGGCAACAGTACAAGGAATACGACTATACTCGTCGCAGAATCAGTCCTGTTAGACGGCATACATGAAAGCGCCGATCCGTAAATAAATACACACGCCATCAAAGAATAGCAGAGAAACAGCACAGATGACGATTCCTTGTTTTTCCAGAAACGCTGCAAGATCCAGATGACACTGCTGGCAATACCTATGCAGCAAAATAAAAATCCGCTTCCCAGCGGCAGAAAAGCATTCAAAAGTGCATACGAAAGTCCAAGTACACCTATGATAAGTGAAGCTATATTCAACAGCTCAATGTTTCTGCCCATGATAAGCGGACGCAGTTTCAGATATTGCTCTCTTTCGAGACCGCAATAACATAACATATTTTTGACTCCGCCCTTTTGTTCCCTTTTATTCACTCTTTACTCTCCATATAATCCGTATATCTACGGATGATCTCTTCCTTATTTGAACGGCTCATGGTATAGACCATGCCGTCATACATATGGATCTCATCACCTACAATGGTCTCGATTCGATCCATTCTTATCATAAGGCCTCGCTTTACGGTAACAAAGCCTTTGCTGAATCTCTCGGCTACTTCCGAAAAGCCTTTTCTTACCTGCTCCTCGGTTCCGTCATCAGATGTCAGAATGGTGTAGTGTCCGTCACTCTCTATCTTAACAACATCATCCGGTCTGAACAGTCTCAGCTCGCCTCCCGTATTCAGCAAGACAGGTGTTTTGGCTGCATCGTTTCTGGAAACGCACACTCTGGCAAACGCCTAAACTATATCGATCTCCTCATAAGGCTTAACCAGATAATCTATTGCCTGAACCCTGAATGCCTCGATCGCATGATCCTTGCTGGATGTTGAAAATATGATGTCGGTCGAAGGCGATATCTCCTTGATCCTGTCAGCAACATCTATTCCGTTCTCTCCCGGCATATATATATCAAGGAAGATAACATCAAACTGTTCTCTTTCCTCTCTCTTTGCCATCTCATCCAAGAGATCATGTCCGGACGGATAGTAGGTTATATCCATATCCTTTCCCAGGTCTAAAAGCGCCCATTCTATGCGCTTCGCATCAAGCTTATTGTCGTCACATATGGCTATTCGCATATTCTCTCCTTATACTATACAAATCAACCCCTGATATGCGAATTGTACCACAAAAAAGAAGATCCCTGCAATCCTGCAGGGACCTTTAGATAAAACTCATTCTTTAATTCTCATCGAATTACATTGATTCCTTACTCTCCATTTTCTTTTTGTGTTCATCATACATCTTCTTACCAAGAGCACCAAGAAGAAATACTACAAGCAACCACCACCAGTTCATTTCTGCACTATCTTCACCAGGCATATTTGCAAGCGGTACCTGATTATTCTCGAGCTTAGTCACCTTCTTTGTATCAGTCTTCTTATCGTCTGTTTTTACAGGAGCTGTAGCTGCTTTTGCAACCTGGTTATCGTCTACCTGTACGATTCCCTGATCTGCTGCGCCACCATTATTCTCATCAACTCTTACACCGGCAACACCATTATTGTTCCGTGTGTTAACAGTTCCCAAACCAGCTACTCCTGCCAGATTTTCTACTGAAGGTATAGTGATTGTATTAGTTGTTGCTCCTTCAGACGCATCCACATCAGAATCACCGCCAGCATTATCAGCGGGATCATCCGCTCCACCAGGTGTTGTTATAACTCCAGGCTCTGTTATAGGCTCTTCTTCTATTGGTTCAACTACATCAGGTCCATCAGAGTATTCTTCAGGATAGAGAGTTCTAAGCATCTGGTCATAAACATCCTGGAAATCCTTGAGATTATCCTTGCTGTTATTATATGCTTCCTGAGCCTTTTCAAGCTTAGTTGACAACTCGGCGATTTTCTCTTTGTTTGTTGCCACCTTGCTATTAACAATATTTATTTCCTCTTTGAGCTTCTTAACCTTTTCAGCAGCCTCGTCAACCGCTGCTTTTGCGTTCTTATAATCATCTGCTGCTTTAACTAATGCGTTGTAATTATCAAGATACTCAGAACTATCGGGATTGTACTTAGTATATTTCCATGTATCACCTTCTTTTTTTATTTCAGATACATATATAACGCCATTCTCAAAATCAACATCCGATCCTTCATAATCCTTATCTTTAGCCTTTATTATGTAGTTGAAGTACTTCGTTTGCTCCTGATTATTACCGTCAATATAGGTGACCTTAACATGATTATTTCTACCGTTATCACCTACGCCACTTTCCCATTTGTGTATTCCGGCATCTTTATACTTGCCTATCTTGTCATTGCCTTCATTATCTTTAGTGATAACAGCTGTTTTTTCAGGTTTACTATTTGGATCTCCTTTAATTCCAGCTTCAAAAACAATATTTGTGGCTCCTTCATCTTCCAATTTATATGTGACTAATTGTTCAAGCAATTCGCGACCGAGATAAAATGTATCATTTCCTATTCCTTGAGTTTTGTTAACTTTATTATTGTTCAACTCGGAAGCTTTAGCTGCACTTTGTTCAACATCCAATTTGCCGTTTTCATCAAAAGTAGCAGTCTTTACCTCATCATTGAAATATCTGAGCATAAGTGCATAATACTGATCGCGCATTTTTTCGAGCTTTTCAGCTTTCTTCTGTGCGTCCTCAAGGTATTTGCTAGCTTCCTGAGAATACTTAACGGCTTCACCAATCTGCTCCTCAATTTTATCCAAAGCTTCTTTTGCAGCCGCATACTCTGTTTCTGCTTCAGTAAGCTTTTCTGTAGAATTTGCGAACTTACTGTTGGCCGCACTGAGATATTCTCCGGCTTTTGCTAAATGCTCTTTTGCCTTATCCTCATTGCCGTTTTTGCTTTCCTCAATCGCTTTTTGTATTTCACCCATACCGGACTGATAAACGCCCTGAACACTTCTGTTATCATCACCATACTGTCCTGATAACTGCAATTGAGCGCTACCTGTTTCTACACTGGGGTTTCCATCTGCATCTGTTATTAACTGCTCTTCCTCATCCCTTGCTACATCATACTGTAATCTATCCGCTTTAGCTTTATCTTTTGTATCACTTTCTAAATATTCGGATTTCAATGACTCATCAAGCGCTTTCAGATTCTGATCAGCCACATCGCTTTCAACAAGAACAACTACTAAGCCTTCTTCATTCACTTCTATCTTGTTTAATTCAGCTTCAGCGTTATCAAGGTCCTTTATTACAGCCTGATCCAACTGAGATTCCTCATTTGTGCCCTCAAAATGTTGTTCAACTTCATCCTCGGCTTTGTCAACTGCATTGATAGCATCTTCAATTGTTACCGCCTGTTCAGTATTCTCTGTTGCACCAGTACCTGCCGCCAATGATCCGACCGGTACTGATGTAATTGCCATCATTGCTGACATTGCAATAGCAATACCTTTTAATACTTTGTTATTCACGATCTGTTTTTTCATTGTTTCCCTCCTACCAAATGAAAGCTCCCTAATTCTTTCAATGGCCATTCATCTTACAATTATTTATCGGTTTTTCTACGTTTACATATTAGCACAAAATGTGTAACAAAAATAAAATTCGTGCACGAAATGCAGAAATTCGTGCACGAAATGCAATTTTAACCTGTTTTAACTTGTTTTTACAGCTTTTTAACCATCGAAATCCAGCTATAGATTTTTCATCTGTTCCTGGATCTCATTGTCCTTCTTTCGCTCTTCATACATAGATACCGCAGTAGCTGTGACTATAGCTATCAGAATAAACCACCAAGATGCATTTGAGTTCTTTTCAATCGGTTCAGGTGCCAGAGGTACCTCTTCATCTTCGATCGTGACTACTTTGGCATTATCTGTTTCACTGCTTGTGCTCTGAGTCGTCTCAGTCTGAGCCGCATATGTAGCTACGGGAGTTGTAACAGTTAATAACATAGCTGCCATGAATATGGCAAATGCTTTAGGTATTCTGTTTTTATGTATTCTATCTCTGATCATACCATTCGCCGTTTTCATTCTCGGCCCCTTAAAAGGGGGTTGTGAGATCCCTGCAATATTGCAGGGACCTCTTTGTATAGTATCAGATCGTGTAAAGCTTATTAATCCAGATAAATCTTAGTTTTTCCTAATCTGCTGCTTAGCCTCAGCCTTTTTCTTGTAGTTCTGGTACATAGCTGTTGCTGTTGCTACTCCAAATAATGCTACTAAGATCAACCACCACAAGCTATTAAACTCAATTCCATCTTCCACATTGGGCATTGCTGTAAGAGGTGTACTGTTTTCACCGATGTTCTTTGATGGATTGTTATTCTTATTATCTTCTACTTTGGTATCCTTGATATCTGAACCATCCGACAAAGCCATTTGATTGTTATCAATGCTTACACTGCCGTTTGCATCCTGAGCATTCAGATTTGCACCGTTAGTTGTTGTCCTGTTAGTTGTTGTCGTCTGAGTTCCAGTCGTTGAATTTGAGCTAGCTACTGTTGTTATAACATCACCTTCATTTGTTGATGATGAAGTAGATTCATTGTTGTTACCGCTATCTGTTGAATCATCACTTGTCGTTTCTGTATTGTCTTCACTTACGGGCTGGATTCTTTTTGCCATTTCAGATGCGGCTTTCGCAACACGTTCTGCTTCTTGTGCATAATCCTGAGCTTTCTTCAGCTTATCCTGTGCGTCCTTATTATCTTGTTGTGCATCTTCATATGCCTTACGAGCATCTTCTAACTGTTTTGAAGCATACTGTAATGCAGTTAATAAGCTAGCATTCTTCTCAAGATCAAGCTTTTCACCATGCTTAATTCCTGTTGTCTGGATCAATTCAGGTATTTCAAAATCATCTTTATTACTGATCTTTGAATACTCTTTGATCTGTCCATTCTTATCAAGTCTGCCGCTAACAGTCTCGTTGTCTTTAAGACCAGAAAGGTAGGTGTTCAGGTTATCGCTTTCAGGTGTGTTATTATATGTATTATCATATTCGTCAAACTTATCATACGTTTTGCCTAAATTAGCATACGCTTGCTTAGCATCGTTAAGGTTATTCTGAGCTACAACAAATGCATCTTTTGCAGCCTTTTCTCTCTCCTGAGCACTTTTAGCTCTTTCAGCTGCTGCTTTTGCATTTTCCTTAGCTGTATTTGCAGCTGTTACCGCAGCTTCTGCATCTGCCTTTGCCTTTTCAATTTTTATCTGAGCATATGTTGCGCGAAACTCTGAAGCCTCAGCAGCATCAACACATATTACAACGCATTTCTCATTTACTCTTTCTACGAGATAAGTACGGTTATAGCCGTCATTGAAAACATGCTTAAGACCATATTTATCTTCTATTGCATTTTCATTGTAACCGTTTGTTCCAGGGAATAGTGTTGTAATAATGTGCGGGAAGCCTCTACTAATCTCGTTATAAGCTGTCGCATCTTTATCAATTCCCACATAGGATTTATCTGTCTTTGGATTGGTACCCGGGCCGTAATCTGCTTTGATCTTTGCTATAAGATCAGCATATTGAGGGTTCTTCTCAAGCGCCTCAAAATCTCCACTGTCAAGAACGATAGCATTCGCATTTGTTATAGCAAAGCTGTTAACATTATTTACTTTCTCTTCGCTGCTTGCGATAAGTGTTTTCTGATCTTTAACAGCCTTATCAGCCTGTGAGATTAAGTTGCTTGCATTCGTTTTAGCTGTCTGAGCATTTGTTTTAGCTGAATTTGCAGCACTTATCTCGCCAGCTAATCTGCTCTGAGTTGCCTTAGCTGTAGCCAAAAGGCCATCACTGCCAGTCAAGGAATCATAGCGGTCTATAACAAGCTGGGCAGCCGCCAAGTTCGCTCTTGCGTCATTCAGCTCTCTCTCTGTGTATTTAACCCACACATCGCTTTTGAATAATCTTGGCTTCCAATATCCTCCATCATTTATCATTTTTTCATATTTTGCTTTATCTTCCCTTGCATTATATATCTTTGAATGATAGAACAAGCCGGAGTCTTCAAAATCATTTATTTCCTTCTGATATTCTTTAACCGCCTTATCTGCATTTGACTTCTGAGCAACGAGGCCGTTTTCACCATTAAGAATTCCATCTTTTTCTGCTATGATTTCATTCTGCTGATTTATTATTTCGTTCTGTTCTCTGGTTACGGTCTGAAGATTTGACTGCAACTCAGGAAGTGTTTGCTCCTTAGCAGTCTTCAGATCACTTTCAAGATCAGCAAAAGTTTTGCCGGGTTCTCCGTATCCCAAAAGTTTCATAACGCTGTCTTTAGTAGTAGAAACTGCTGTTTGAGAGATTTTAACCTGTTCGTCAATACTATCTGACGATATTTTTGCATCTGATGCCTTCTGAGCTGCTTCTTCAGCATACTCAGCCGCAGTCTTGCTTATTCCACTTGCCTCATTCAAAGCTGCCGTTGCTGTTTCCAGATCTTTCTGTGCATCTTCCAATGCTTTTTCCGCAGCATCAAGTTTTGCCTTTGCAGTAGCTCTTTTTCCGTCCTTGCCTTCTACATCATCGATTGCATTATTGGCATCTGTTATAGCCTGCTTTGCATCATTAATCTTTCCATCAGCAATACCTTTCTTCTCAAGGTAATCCTTCTCGTATGTTTTATATGAAGAATTACTGCTGTTTGCTTTATCTATTGCATCATTTGTTCCGTTTTCTTTGGTTATCTGAGTATTATAATCATCAATCAAGACATTCAGATCAGCAACCATTCCGCTACCATCTGTAGGATCTTTTATTGCCTTTACGGAGTCATTGTAAGCTTCTATTTCATTATTAAGATTCTTAACATCACCGTTCTCAAGGGTATCAGCATTAGACTTTGCCTTTGTATAAGCTCCGTTTTCTCCACTATATTCTTCTTTTGCCTTATCTAAAGCCTTACGTGCATCTTCAAGAGCTTTCTGCGCATCTTCATAGTTCTTTTTTGCTGCTGATTCTGCAAGTGCTGCTGTCTTTGCATATGCATCTGCGTTTGCTGCTGCCTGTTCAGCTGCCTGCGCCTCATCTGCTGCTTTTTTTGCATATTGCTGTGCTGCTGCAACATCATGACTGCCATTGTCAACCAGTCTTTTTACTCCATAATAATTATCCCATGTGTTTGATAAAGATGTATTTGCCTGATCTCTTTCCTTTTCAGCTTCTGCTTTAGCCTGTGCTGCGGCATTTGCGTTGAGCTGTGCAGCCTCACCTAAAGTACGACCTGTGGGCTTTCCATCCTCATCAGTTTCTTTTAAAGCCTCCTGAATATTTGTGCAGATATCGCTTATCTTTTCTAATGCATCATCATCGGCTTTTTGATATGAAGCTTCAACGGCTTTAATCTGAACCTGTACTTCATTAATTTTTCCCGTTGTTGTGTCTGTACCTTTTAATATATCCTTTTCAGCATTAACACTACTTAATGCTGTATTAATCTCAGTAATCTTATCATCCACTTTGCCTTTGGCAGCTTCAGCATTTGCTATCTCACTAACAGCATTTTTTGTGTCAGTCAATGCAGTATTCGCCTTACCTTCAAGCGTTTCAGCCTTGTCCTTATCACCTATAACATCATTAACTGTCTGCACTGCTGTATCGGCAGCTGATATAGCTTCATCTGCATCTTTTGCCTTGACGTTTGCTGTGCTGATTGCTGTATCAGCATTGCTAATTGCTGTGTTTGCATCTGCAAGCGCCTTAGAAACGTTACCATTCTGTTCAAGAGTTTTTGCTGCCTCTTCAGCAAGTTTTGCAATTTCAGCTGCATTGTCTGCTGCTTTTGAAGCATTTGTTGCTGCTTTTTGAGCTTCAGTTGATGCCGTCTTAGCTGAGCCTGCTGCTGTTACAGCTGTTGAAGCTGCTGTCTCCGCTGTTGTCGCAGCATTAACCGCTGTTTTAGCTGTATTTAAATTCTGCTTGCTCGCATCATTAAGATTTCCCGAATGATTCTGTTCTAGGTCCTCGATTATAACATTTACACTATTAGGTTCTTCTGCCAATGCAGAAACCGGAACACTTCCAACTGTAATAAAAGTTGCTATCGCAAGTGCCATAGCTCGTGATACTTTTTTGTTTCTTGTACTCTTTCTCATCTTTTTCTCCCTTAGAATTGAATCTGATACCTGTAACCGTCTGGTCCTGTTTCGTCTGTCTGTTGTGATGGGCCTTCAAAAAATAAAAGCCACATCACCAACAGATGACAGGGCTCAGATGTTGCGGGCGTTCCCTTTTGTTATTCTTCTTGCACTTTTTTCCAAACGGTGTTTTTGACTACGCTGTTAACTTATCACAAAAATCATATTCAAAACGAAATATTGCACGAAATGCAGAAATTCGAGCACGAAATGCAGACGCCATAAAAGAAGACTGCTGTTTTTGAGTTTTCTTTGTGCAATATTACCAAAAGAAGGGCGCGTTCGTGATAACCATTAGTTATCGCTCGTTTTTAATTTATACATGTATGAGGATATCGGGGGGCGGTTTGGCGGATATTTAAAGTATATAAATGTAAAAAACATGCGTATTCCTCATATTTTATTGATCAGACAACGTGACTATAATTGCGTTATGGCTAATATAAATATAAGATCACAGACACTAAACATGACCGAGGGTAATCCCACCGGACTCATCATACGTTTTGCCATCCCGATGCTTATCGGCAACATCTTCCAGCAGCTGTATAACCTGGTGGATTCTGTTATCGTGGGAAGATATGTCGGAAGCAGTGCTCTTGCCAGCGTCGGTGCAACAGGCTCCGTTACCTTCCTGTTCTTTGCTCTTTGCAACGGTGTCGGCAGCGGCGGCGGCATAGTAACATCACAGTATTTCGGCAAAGGTGATGACAAGAGTGTACGTGATTGTATATCAAATACAGCCTATATAATGTTTGGCATGTCGTTTGTGATCGGCATACTTGCATTTGTCTTCTCCGGATCGGTGCTTGCAGCTATGGATACTCCGTCGGATATATTAGCCGATGCGACTTCTTATCTTAAGCTGCAGTGCATTGGTCTGATCTTTGTGGCACTGTACAACTATGCTTCTTCCATGTTAAGAGCACTCGGAGATTCAAAGACGCCTTTATATTTTCTAGTCTTCTCCTGCATCTTAAATACAGGCCTTGATCTTTTGTTTGTAATAAACTTTAAAATGGGAGTTACAGGTGCTGCTGTAGCTACGGTGATCTCACAGCTTGTATCCGGAGCAGCATGTCTTACATTTGCCATAAGGAAGAATGAGTACTTTACCTTATCAAAGGAAAACCTTAAGCCTAACAGACATATCATATATCAGTCAGTAAGAATCGGTGTTCCGCTCTCAATGCAGTTTTCTCTCATAGCGATCAGCTGTATGGTACTCCAGAGTGTTGTAAACGGTTTCGGTCCGATAGCAGTCGCAGCATTTACGGCGACGAGCCGTATAGAGCAGCTCATCCATCAGCCCTATCAGACTCTCGGAGCTTCTCTTTCCACCTACTGCGGACAGAACTTCGGAGCTAAAAAGCTTGACAGGGTGATAATGGGATTTAAAAAGAGCATGATCATGATGTTTGTCTTCTCTCTTTTAATGCTTCCCGTTATGCAGTTGTTCGGTGAATCGATAGTAAGGATATTTGTTGAAGACGGTGCCGTTATTGCAATGGGTGCAAGAGCTTTAAGGATTACAAGTCTCTTCTATGTATGTCTCGGCACCATATATACGGTAAGAGGAGTGCTTAACGGTGTCGGTGATGCGATATTCTCATTTGTAAACGGAGTTGTCGAGGTCGTATGCAGACTTATCTTCCCTGCTCTTATGACAGCCTCAGCCTTTATCGGTTTATGGGGTATATGGTATTCGGTCGGTGTCACATGGTTTTTAAGCGGCCTGACAGCATATATGAGATATGCAAGTTATAAGAAAAAGCATCTGATAACAGAACCTGAAATGGAAAACAACATAGCAGGCAATGATCACTGCCTGCAGGTATAAATAACAATAGCGCCCCAAAGGGCGCTATTTTATTATCTGATCCAATGATCTTATTTTTCTGAAACTATGCACATTATATCGTTGCTTCTTTGTATAAAGCGTGTCATTGCCTCGGGAGCAAGAGGAGCATGCTGAAGCTTTGCAAGATCGTAGAGCTGTTCACAGATGAGCTTTGTATTCTCTCCGTCACTGTGCTCCAGGATATACTTAACGAGCGGATGACCTGCGTTTAATACAAGGGTCTCTCCTTCACCGTCCATGCCCGGCATATTCATGCCGCCCATGCCGTACATTTTCATCATATCCTGCATACGGCGTGTCTCTTCAGAGAGAGTGATCATTGAAGATATCTTCTTATTCTTAAGCTTCTCAACCTTAACAGTTATCTTTTCGTTCTTTAAAGCCTTCTTGAATATCTTGTCAAGATCCTTGGCCTGTGCATCCATCTCCTCACGGGCCTTCTTGCTGGTCTTTCCGAGGAACTCATCGGTAAGGTCCGCATCTATTCTCATGAACTTGATGCCTTCGTTCTTTGACTCAAGCTGAGATACGAAAGGCTGATCAATGTTGTGAGTCAAAATAACGGCATTCTTCTTAGCCTGCTTGAACATGTTTATGTACTGGCTCTGCTGCTGCTCGTCAGTTACATAGTAGATGATCTTGTCCTTCTTTTCGTCCGCTGTATCCTCTTCTTGAGACTCAGCCTCGGCTTCCTCTACGGAATCGGCTACATCATCCGCAGCATCATTTGCATCTTTATTCTCGTCTTCCTCGTCCTCGGTATCAATGGGCTTTGTCTCAAGACACTCGGGAAGTGTCATGTACTTTCCGTCAAGATCCTTGAACAGGATGTAGTCATTCATCTTCTCGCAGAACTTGTCATCCTTTAAGCAGCCGAACTTGATGAACGGAGAGATATCCTCCCAGTACTTCTCGTACTCTTCCTTTTCTGTCTTGCACATGCCGGCCAACTTGTCGGCAACCTTCTTTGTGATGTATTCACTGATCTTTTTAACGAATCCGTCATTCTGAAGTGCAGAACGCGATACGTTAAGAGGAAGATCAGGACAGTCTATAACGCCCTTAAGTAACATCAAGAATTCAGGGATGACTTCCTTTATATTGTCGGCGATGAATACCTGGTTGTTGTAAAGCTTTATCGTTCCCTCGATTGATTCATACTCCATGTTGATCTTAGGGAAGTAGAGGATACCCTTTAAGTTGAAAGGATAGTCCATATTTAAATGTATCCAGAACAGAGGCTCCTTGTAATCCTGGAATACCTTTCTGTAAAAGTCGATGTAATCCTCTTTCTTGCAGTCATTGGGATGGCGTGTCCATAAGGGATTTGTCTCATTTAACAGTTCGGGACGCTTCTTTATCTTAAGCTTGATCGGATCGCCGTCCTTTTCGGGAACGATAGTCTCAACTATCTCATCACTGTCAAGCTGTTCATCCTTATTGATAGTCTGAGTGCTGTCATCTCCTGCCTTTGAAAGATAAATCTCAGTAGGCATGAATGAGCAGTACTTCTTTATTACTTCTCTTGCCTCGTATTCGTTGCAGAATTTCAGTACGTCTTCATTTAAGAAGAGTGTGATCTGGGTTCCGACCTCGGTCCTGTCACCCTCATCCATTGAAAATTCCGTTCCTCCGTCGCATTCCCAGTGAACGGGCTTAGCATCCTTCTTATATGAAAGAGTATCGATGTGAACTTCATCGGCTACCATGAATGCTGAATAGAATCCGAGTCCGAAATGACCTATTATCTGATCATCTCCTGCCTTGTCCTTGTATTTCTCGATGAAATCGGTCGCGCCAGAGAATGCTATCTGGTTGATGTACTCCTCAACCTCATCCATAGTCATACCGATACCGTTATCTATAACCTTGATGGTCTTTTGTGCGGGATCGACGATGACATCTATCCTTGCCTTGTATCCGTCGGGAAGCGTATATTCACCCATCATATCAAGCTTTTTGAGCTTTGTGATGGCATCACATCCGTTGGATATGAGCTCTCTGTAGAAAATGTCGTGATCACTGTATAACCACTTCTTGATTATAGGAAAAATATTTTCGCTGTTGATAGACAAACTGCCGTGTTTCTCTGCCATGTTTATCACTGTCCTTTCAAATATATTTTTTTGACCAAATATTAGTTTAGTCTCCCTTATTGGTAAAATCAAGACAAAATTAGCACTCATTGTTCACGAGTGCTAACGATGTGTTTCAAACCCTTGTTTTTACTGGGTTTTCGCGATTATAAAATTTTTATAAACTCTAATAATTCTCCTCAAAAACCTTGATGAAATCCTCACCCTGCGCGTCTATATCTGGTATGAATCTTACGCTTTCCCAGAGTTCTTCATTCATCTTCTTGGTCAGTGATGCTGCAAAGCTCTCGTATTCTCCGTTAAACGCTTCCTGTTTTCTGAGCTCCACTATCTTAAGCTTGTTGGTGTCGGTTACCTCTCTGTTAAATGTGGATATACACTTGATGATATGATATCCGTAATCGGTCTCCACGACATCGCTTATCTCTCCGCCGGAAAGTTCAAATGCTGCGACTTCGAATGCTGTATCCATCTCACCCTTGCCAAAAGATATGGTGATCTCATCCGCGTCGGAATATTCCTCAGCAAGAGATTCAAACTCCTCTCCGTCAAGTAATCTTTCCCTTATGGACTGAGCTAGCTGCTTTGCGCTGTTCTTGTGTGCACTGTCATAGCTTACCTTGGCACCGTCATCGTCATAGCTGTATGTCTTTATCAGTATGTGCTGAACAGTTATAGTACGCGCCTCATCATCGCTTATCTCTGGATTGACATCCTTGATGATGCTCTCATAGAGCTTCTGGGACAGGGCATACTCCTCATAAAGATCACGTACGGTATCCCTTTTTATGCCCATAGCCTCTATCTCATCCTTTGAAAGAGACGAGTAATAGATATCGGTAATCTTGTCGACTGACTTTTTCTCATCATCGGTAAGTTCGATCCCGCGTTGCTTTGCCATGAGGCTGACAGCCTTGACCTGTGATATCCTGGCAAGTGCTATCTCCTTTACATTATCCTCTAAGCTCACTCCGTCGATACGGGTATTCCATATCTCATCACCGTATACTTTCTCATATTGCTTTTGAAGGTTGGTGATATAGAGCATGACCTCGGGAAGCGTACATGTGGCATCTCCGATCTTAAAGACCTCGTCCTCACCAAAGCCCGTCGTGATGACGATGTGCTTTTGCTGATCGTCTGGTCCGCAGGCGCACATTATTGAATTGACAAACAGCATACATGTAAGGAGCATGTATGCTGTTGCTTTTTTAATGATTCTTTTCAGGTTCTTCATTTCCTGTTCTTGTTCTTTAATTCAAGCTGTCTAAGCTTAAGGTTCGTGTTATAGAAATCCTTCACGCTGCATCCGGCTCTTCCGCCACCTGCACAGGCGCAGGCACATGCACAGGCACACGCACATGAGCTGTGAGCGCAGCTGTGGCCGCCGCCTCTGCTTGATCCAGAATATGAGCTTGAGGATCTTGTCACTGTTACCTTGGGTCTTGTGGTATTTACCCTTATATATACATTCGGGCTAGTTCCGTAATGATAGAGTCCGGTATTCTTTAGCTTTCTGATTTCCTTGTCCTTTTGAGCCTCGCTCTCTTTTATGACTTCCTTTTTCTTTATCATGCTGGCTCCGCAGAATTCACATGTCTCCCTCTGACCGTTTCTGGGAGCTCCGCAGTGAGGACATGAATCATGATAGGTGATCATCTCACGAGTTATCACCTTCTTGCCGTACTTGAATCCTCTTGCCTGGTCATATGCATTCTTTACCGCATATGCTATTATCAAAAACGGTACGAGCATGGGAATGAACATGACAAAAATCCCGATGATCACATAGATCACTTCACTGGGGCCGTTTCCTTCAACAGGTTCGGTCTCGGTAAACGTCTTGCTCATGTCAAAACCGAATGCGTCATTCGGATAGGTTACGCTCACCCTGAATTTCTGACGCTTGTCAAGAGAAGTATTCCATACAATGTATGAATCCTCGCTTGAAGCTGCGGGAGTGAATTCATAAACCTTGTCAGCATTCCATCTGATGATGAGTTCATCAACATCTATCTCGTCAAACCATCCGGGAGTGAATTCATAAACGGTATATCCCTCAGTAAGCTTGTTTATCTCATACATGTAATCCTGAGTGAGCGAATAATCAAAGCTTATCACTTCACCTTCATAATAAGCCTTGTCAAACGTGATCTTTGCAAGGACATCACCGCCGCTTCTGCTGAGCGCAATCTTTTTGATATTGTCACTTTCTGCAGTAAGATTCTCGCAGTGTGAGTTCGGGATACCTATCTCGACCCATGTGACAGGTCCCAGATCTCCGCCCGACTGCAGGACCTTCCAGTCGATGTGATAATGCATGTCAAGAGTCGCATCATCATTGACATCGACAGTTATAGTATAGTTAAGTATCTCATCTGTAGGTCCGTATGCATACGAACCGTCAGATAAAGATGCAAATGATATGATGAATACAATTAAAGCTGCAAATAAAACCGCCAGTCTCTTACGCATGTTCCACCTCCTTGTCAGGAGTGTCTACGCTGCGGACAGGCTTTCTTAACGGACACAGTCCGAGCTGCTTTGCGGAGTAGTCTCTTCTTTCCCTGCAAATGTCAGAATTCCACATCTTCTCCCATTCATCAGTCAGCATGTTTCCGATAGCGGGATCAGAAAGCCAGCTCTGACACGGTACAAGATTGCCCATCGGTGTTACCGCCATGTTGCTTAGGCACGCTCCGCAGCTGGGTGTCTGGATTCCGAGTTCTTCACAGAACTCATCCTCAACCCATCCGGGAGAAGTAAAGCTTATCTCCATGCCGTTTGCATAGCAGTAATCAACAGCATCCTTGAGTATCTTTTTTATCTCATCTTCAGTAAGCTGAAGCTTTTCAGAATCAGCAAGCGCTGCGTTGCCCGTGGTGATAAGGCCCGAGCATGTAACATATAAAACGCCTTTGTCATGCAAGAACTCAAGAGTCTTTACATAGTCTTTGTTGAGTGTGCACAGAGGTGTGTTTATGCTGATGTTAAGTCCAGTGCTAAGTGCATTGTCTATACCCGCAACGGTATCCTTGTATCTGTCTGCACCTACAAGCTTGTTGTGTATCTCTTCGTCTGCTGAATAGAATGTTATCTGCATGCTGTCAAGAGATGCGTTTTTAAGTTTTTCGCAATACTCTTTCGACAGTTTTATTCCGTTGGTATTAAGACGTGTGATAAACCATCTCGAATAATCGATCAGCTCAATAAGATCGTCTCTCATTGTAGGTTCGCCGCCGGTGAATGTGATCTGGGGGATTCCTGCAGCACGACACTTGTCTATAATCTTTTTCCAGTCATCGGTTGCGATCTCAACTTCCTCAGCCATATGCTGGCCTGCGGCGTAGCAGTGTACACACTGCTGATTGCAGTGCCACTTTCCGCCCTTGCTCATGGAGCTCACCAAAAGATCCATCCTGTGAGGTGCTCTCATGTAGAGTGCATACTCTCCAAGGCTGATATAGTCTATCGGGATATCGCTCTTTTCTCCGTATGCAACCTGCTTGAATGAATTCATCATGTCATAAAGATCGCCCTTTATGATCTTTTTGCTCACAAAGGGATAGATCTTTTTTACTGCCTTGCAGGTGTTGTCGACCATAAGAGAGACCTCTTCATCGGTAACTTCCCTGCCGCTGTATTTGTTCACTTCCTTAATGAATTCACACAGTATGATGGACCATGCAACGTTGACGGGAATTACATCCTGACCGTTTATGATAACGATACTGGCTTCAACGTCGTCTCCGTCACACAGGGGAGGGATCATATGTATCCTTACCACACCCGGTCCTTCGGGATTTAGCGTGGTATGAAGAGTCTCCCCGAAATTCTCTTTGGCATATCTTTTGATTCTCTTGCTTACACTCATTTTTGTCAGTTGCAGGCATGGTGCTCACCGGTGTCGTGCCTGCGTCAATCACCGATGAAGTCTGAAAGCATGTGTTCAGACTTAACCTATGGCATATCCTACTTCAAATGCTTCAATGTTCTTTGCAACAGTCTTGGGAGGAACGGTAGTCTCTATTACCTTGATCCACTCCTCTTTTGCAAATGACATATGCTTGGCTGCGGCACCGAGAACTATTACGTTGAACGATCTGGGAGAGCCTATCTCCTTGCTCTTTGCTGTAGCATCAACCACAAGAGTCTTTCTTGCCGCCTTAAGCGTATCTATTATTCCTTCAGGATATGTAGCCTGACCTGTTACTACAGTGATCGGATCCATGCGAAGATCATTTACTATTATGACTCCGTCCTTTTTTACAAAGTGAAGATAACGCATAGCCTCAAGCTTCTCGAATGCGATAAGGACATCAACCTGTCCCTCCTCGACTATGGGCTCTGCTACCTTCTCGCCGTATCTTACATATGTGACAACGCTTCCTCCGCGCTGTGCCATGCCGTGAACTTCTGAAAGCTTAACATCATATCCGGCATTTGTAGCCATCTTTCCGAGTATTCGGCTGGTAAGGAGGGTTCCCTGACCGCCGACTCCAACTATCATTATATTTGTCGTTGCCATTATTTTGCCTCCTTTGCTATAGCGCCGAACTTGCAAAGCTGCATGCACAGTCCGCAGGCATTGCACATTGTTTCGTCTATGCTTATCGTTCCGTCTGCATTTTTAGTGAGTGCAGGGCATCCCGGCTTCAGGCAGGCTCCGCACTTCTTGCACTTCTCAGGTATCGGAACGCACTTATCGGGGAATACATTGCTCTTTAAGAGTACGCAGGGCGACTTGGTTATGATTACTGAAACCTCGTCTCTTGCCACTTCTCTCTTTATTGTCTCCTCAAGGAGAGGAAGATCGAATGCATTTACCTCATAAACATGATTTACACCAAGGCTCTTGCAAAGCTCTGAAAGATTAACGGCATATGTGGGATCACCCATCAGAGTCTTACCTGTTGCGGCATGATCCTGATGGCCTGTCATACCTGTTATTGAGTTATCAAGGATGATCACTGTTCCCGTTGCCTGGTTATATACCATGTTCATAAGTGAGTTAACACCTGTATGAAGGAATGTTGAATCACCGATCACAGCAACCCAGTTCTTTACATATTCCTTGCCCTTTGCCTTTTCCATTCCGTGAAGGCTTGAGATGCTAGAACCCATACAGATACATGTATCAACAACACTTAAAGGAGCAAGTGTACCGAGTGTGTAGCATCCGATATCTCCAGCACCGTGTATCTTTAACTTGTTGAGTACCGAATAAACACTTCTGTGAGGACATCCGGGGCAGAGGATTGGAGGACGTGCAGGCACTTCCTTCTTTGCATCGAGTGCAAGATCTGCGCCGAGAAGTTTTTCTCGTAACATATTTGCGGAATATTCTCCCTGGCGTGTGAACAGTTCCTTGCCTTCGCACTTGATTCCCCAGCTTTTTACCTGCTCTTCGATAACGGGCTCGAGCTCTTCAAAGATGATCAGTCTGTCAACCTTTGAAGCAAACTCCTCAATGAGTGACTTCGGAAGAGGATTTACAAGACCGAGCTTGAGTACGCTAGCCTCAGGGAATACCTCTCTTACGTACTGATACTCAATACCGGTAGTGATAAAGCCAAGCTTTGTATCACCCATCTCTGTTTTATTGATAGGCATGTCTGCTCCGTCAGCAGCCATGTCGTTTAATCTCTTCTCAACATGTACATGACGCTTGATAGCCATTGCAGGCATCATTACGTTCTTCTGTACATTCTTTACATACTCTATATCAGTAGGCTCGCATCTTTCCTCAAGAGTTACGATACCCTGGCTGTGTGCAAGACGTGTGGTTGTCCTTAAGATGACCGGTGTGTCATACTTCTCTGACAGCTCGAATGCATACTTCATGAAGTCCTTTGCTTCCTGGGAATCGGAAGGCTCAACTACGGGAACCATGCTGGCACGTCCTATCATACGTGTATCCTGCTCATTCTGTGAGCTGTACATTCCGGGATCATCGGCAACTACTATTACCATTCCTCCTGATACGCCTATATAGCTCATTGTATAAAGCGGATCGCTGGCTACGTTTAAGCCTACATGCTTCATGCATGCCATGCTCCTAACGCCTGCAAGTGATGCTCCGCTTGCCACTTCAACAGCCACCTTCTCATTGGGTGACCATTCACAATAGATCTCCTTATACTGTACGAGATTCTCACTTATCTCAGTACTGGGTGTGCCGGGATATGCAGCCGATACCTTCACGCCCGCTTCATAAGCGCCTCTTGCTATCGCTTCGTTGCCCAGCATTATCTTCTGTTCTGCCATAACACTTCTCCTTTATTTGGTACTATACGCTAAATAGATATTGTAGCATATTGTTAAAAAAAAATGAAGAGAGTCTCCTCTCTTCATCACTCACCGTATACAGACTCAACAAGACTCTCGCAGTATTGTCTGGAAAAGCTGCTGTCCTGTTTTATGATCTCGTTTTTTGCAGCTAACTCATCACTGTATTCTTCCAGAGGATAAACGGTCACATTCTCATCTCCGCTTTCTACATGACATACATAGTTTCTGACTAAACACTCATCTACCGATACGCTGCCGTCACTTTTACGGCTTATCGTTATATCGGCCATTGCGCCGACCATTCTGTTTGCCACTCCTTTTCCTGTCCCAGATGTCCAGTTTACGAAGTTTCCGAGTGAATAATATACAGGCACATCTTCGTACATGACAAGAGGCTCTATCACATGCGGATGAGTTCCTATGACAGCATCCGCTCCATGTTCAATAAAGAGCTTTGCCCATTTTTCCTGCTCGCCGCTATACCCCAGGTTGTATTCCACTCCCCAGTGAGGACATACTATCGTAAAGTCCGCCGTTTCTTCGGCAAGATCAAGCTGCGTTATCACTCTCTCCTTATCAAGCATGCTCACTGCATAGGGCATGTCCGAGGGAGGTGCTATCCCGTTTGTTCCGTATGTGTAGTTAAGTATCGCTATCCTTATCCCGTTTTTTTCTATAACAGGTATGGAGTCATACGAGGCATCAGCCTCGTTATCATATATACCTGTAACTACGATGTCGGGATGGTTTGTTCTCCAGTAATCAAGACAGTTTAATATGCCTTTCTTTCCCTTATCGAGTGCGTGATTTGTTGCATGACAGATAACATCAAATCCTGCATTGCATAAAGCATCACCTATCTCATATGGAGCATTAAAGGCAGGATAGCCCGATACTTTCAGATTCTCTCCGCCGATTATGACTTCCTGGTTTGCTATAGCTATATCAGCCGAGCTGATCTTATCCTTGCTGTTATCAAATATGAAATCAAAGTCATATATACCGGTCTCATCGTTTTTTGCGGCTTCCTCAACAGGTGTATGAAGCAGGATGTCGCCGACCATTATTATATTGACAGTCTGATCAGGCTCATTAACACTCTCTGTAACAACAGGGATCTCCAGTTCTTTGGCTTCCTCTTTTACGGGTTCTTTCACAGCTTCGGTTACGACCGCTTCAGCTGCAGGTTCTTCGTAAGCCTGCAAATTGTTTGCTTTTTCAATCCCGCAGGCTGATACTGTTGATATTAATAACAAAATGATAAAAGATCCTATCCGTTTCATAAATAAAATGATATCACATATAAATCTGTTACGGCAGTATGTTATTATGATCATGGGGAGATTTATACAGGGGTTTTCTTGATGAAAAAGCTTCTTTCTTTCATAAACAATCAAAAGACACTTGAGGACAAGTACTTCAGTGTCGTTATTCTGGTGGGTGTTGTTTTAGTCATATCTTCCGCCATAGTCACTTATGCCGAAAAGTTAAGCCCGGTCGCCAACATAGCAACACTCGCATCGGCGCTGATGCTGATCGGAGTCTTCTTTGTCGCCTACAGGCTTCATAAGATGGATCTGGCAAGGCTCATGCTGTGCTATATCTTAAACTGCTTTGTGATCCCCATGGCATTCTTTTTCTGCGGCGGCATCGATTCCGGTATGCCCCTTTACATGGTAGCGGGAGTATTTCTTCTAATTCCCGTATTAAAAGGCCCTCAGAGGATCATATGTCTTATCATATCCTTCCTTATCGATATCATCTGTATCATAGTTTCATATTTTTACATGCCGGGTGCAAAAGTAAGCTCTGTTCCCAAACCTGATATACTCACGCATCTGACTCTCGAAGCAAGATTCATAGATATGATCAATTCCCTGATCCTTATAGGGATGTATCTGATACTTACCACAGGTCTTATCATGAATGCGTATCAGAAGGAAAAAGAAGCTAGAGAAGCGCTTCTTGTAAAGCTCGAGAACCTCTCTAAAATTGATGAGCTTACAGGTCTGTATAACAGAAGAGAGCTGTTTAACTACCTTGAAAATACTCCTCTGTTTAAAGATGATCGCTTCTATATGATCATGATGGACATGGATCACTTTAAAAACCAGAACGATACCTACGGTCATTCGTTTGGCGACAGTGTCCTTAAGGCATTTGCGCTTGTCCTGAAAGAGACGATAAAGCATGAGGACGAGATCGTTGCCAGATACGGCGGCGAGGAGTTCATGATGATAATAAAGGCTGATTCTTTAGATCAGGCCTTTAAAAGGATAGACGATGCAAGAAAGACTTTTGAAGACATGAAATGGGATGTTGACAAAAACTTAAAGATAACATTCAGCGCAGGCCTCATACATGCAGCGGACTACAGCAATGTCACCGAAGCGATAAGTGCTGCAGACAAGCTTTTGTATCAGGCTAAAAAGAGCGGTCGAAACATGATAATGACAGCCCTGTGAATAGGAACATAAAAAGAACGCATGCAGTGCATGCGTTCTTTTTTCTTATCCTACAGATCGTAGTACATCGCAAACTCCATCGGATGAGGAAGCTTTGATATCATAGAGCTTGATTTTCTGTAGCGGCTTATCAGCTGTGAAAGGAGTCTTTCAGGGAATACGCCTCCCGCTGTCAGATAATCATGATCCTTTTCAAGAGCATCCAGCGCCTGATCCAGTGAAGTGGGAAGTCCTGTAAGCTTAGCCTTTTCTTCATCAGAAAGGTTATAGAGATTAAAGTCATAAGGCCCCCAGCCCTTCTTATGAGGATCTATCTTGTTCTTTATTCCGTCAAGTCCTGCCATGAGGATAGCTGCATATGCATAGTAAGGATTGCATGTGGCATCGGGGTTTCTAAGCTCGAATCTCTTCGTATCGGGTGTCTTTGCATATGCCGGTATACGTATAACGGCACTTCTGTTAGACATTGCATAACCTATGGTAACGGGAGCTTCAAATCCGGGAACGAGTCTCTTGTATGAATTTGTAGAAGG
>JAEEUS010000115.1 GCA_016290615.1 Lachnospiraceae bacterium
AATGTATCTGCGGACACCACCACATACCTGAAAAACAGACATAATCGTCATTCTCATCTGCAATGATAGACGTATACTCATACGTCGCATGAGGAGAAGGCGGAATAGATGCACCAAGTACATTCTGATATAGTTCAAAAGGACTTCTTCCATCATTTTTTGTCGGAATATCCCAATCCTTAAACTCACCAATTTCCCACTTGTTAAAGCCATCCCAGAGACATCTTGCTGTCTTTAGCGGATCTGATGTAGACGGATTCACGAAATGATATCCCTGTGGAAGCTGATGATCAAGTTTTCCTGATCGAAAGTCAAAATAGTATTCCGGTTCCTCATAAGAAAGCTCATAGCCTCTCTCCTTTGCTGCTTCTATCAGAGCTTTCTGACCTTCGATAAGTACCAGTTCCAAAGGATCATCAAACTTTGGATAATTATTCTCCGCATACTCTATCATCTCTCCTGCAAGATACTCATATCCGGGTCTAAGCACAAAATAAAGTGATGTGACAGGCTGCTCGTAGAAAACAAAAGCGACCGGCTCATCTCCATCCAGCCAGAATCGGTTCAATCTAAGAAAGTCCTTATCCATCCAGGGAGAAGTTATCGCATATTCAAAGAACGGTTCTGCAGGCCCGTTGCTCTCTTCATGGTTATACACTTCTGTCATGAGTCTATATACAAGCTCAATATCTGTAAGTATCTGAAACTGCTTTGTTCTGATCATGTTATAACCCCGTATCATAAATATAATCTCTATAACAGCATGTTTTCATAATATCCGATAACTCATAAAAACAAAAGTAACCGAATGATAACTTAATTATAGTTACCTGCCGGTTACTTATCAAATATATATCAATTCAATAATGCAATCTACTCAAGCCCTTCGATCAGATCTTTCATATCTTTGGCTATACGTTCATATTCATAGTGATGAACATAATGGCCGCAGTCAAGTTTTACTACGTGTCCGTCTTGTGATGCATCTGCTAGTTTCTGTGCGGATACGATCCATATATCATCTTCATCTTCCTCAGTGATATACTGAATGGTCGGAACAGTAGGAAGAGGTGTACTGTATATCGCGATACTTACTTCCTTAATATTGTCCACATCTCTTTCGTTTCTGACTGTATCGTTTGCAGTATCCCTGCAATACAAAGCTTTTACGGTCTTCCTTTCTTCTTCAGTCAGCGTTCCTGTTGTATCAGGATCTATCAGGCGCAGCAGACCGACATTCTTTGCAAAGCTGTTTATATCCATTACCAGGTCATTTAATACTTTATTCTTGGCCTGAACATTTGCATTGGCGACCATCATATCCAAACCTACTATCGCTTCCACTTCATCCGGATACTCCTGAGCCCAGAGGATGGCTTCCAAGCCAGATAAGGAATGCGGGCAGAGTACGAATGGTCCGTTAATACCTGCTTTTTCAAGCGCCTCTCTGTCCTGGCGCAGTATTGTATAGAAAGATCTCCTGCCTTGTGCTTCATCTGAAAAGCCGTAACCGAATTTCTCTATGACCACGATCCTGTAGTCATCACTAAGCTCCTTATACAGAGCCTTGAAATCATATATGGGTGAAGGCTCCCCCCAGCCGGACATAAACACGATCGTATGATCGCCTTCCCCCTCAAAATAAACACACATATCATGTCCGTCTACTTCAACCATCTGCCCAACATGCTTCTCAAGCAGCCTTGCATCCTTTTTTAACATTATCCTGTTATATATGAACAGTCCCATAAGACTTACAGAAAAAAACAAAACCAGTATCAGTAGTGCCTTTCTGAATATTTTCATTTTCATAACTGTCACTCAATTGTCTTTAAAGCGATCTCGCCTGAAGATACGACAATTTTCATCATATCCGTACCATCGCCGCAGACATAGGTATCACC
Source organism: Lachnospiraceae bacterium (assembly GCA_016290615.1). Lineage (GTDB taxonomy): Bacteria > Bacillota > Clostridia > Lachnospirales > Lachnospiraceae > Colinaster. The sequence goes on from JAEEUS010000115.1 coordinate 1,905, forward strand.
ATTTTTAGTTAATGCCAGATCATAGGAAAAATCATCTTCATCAGGATCCATATCAAACGTAATGTCGCTGTTTTGGGGAAGATACACTGTAATATTTCCGGATGAAGCCTCTATATCTGATCTTAAAGGAGCTGTCGCAAAACTGAATTCATTATCTCCGCTTGATGTCTCTGACTTAAAATCATCTACACTGATAGCTTTTATGGTTATATCACCGGAACTTGCGGTGGTCATAAGCTTTGAAGCATCTTCCATTTCTACATTGATATGACCTGAAGATGTTTTGATCGATATATCATTACTTTTTCCGGTCTGGTTTAAATATACATTGCCCGAAGAAGCTGCAAGCTTTATCATATCTGCTTCACACTGTGCCAGAATGCTGCCGGAGCTTGCCTCTATATCCACTTTATCAGACTTGAAATTTTCACAGCTTACTTCTGCCGAAGAAACATCAACGGTAAGATCCGAAAGGATCTCATCTTCAGGGATAGTGATGATCAGCTGTTTCTGAAGGTTATTAAGATCCAGACTCTTTGCTGAAGCACAATATCTCACATGAAGTGTTGATCCTTCAACCCATGTGTGAACTTTTCTCTTATCGTCCAGCTTAACTGCAGCTGTCTCCTCTATGGTTACACAGTCAGCATCGGAGCCTATAAGCTTTACCGAGCCTGACATATAATCTATATCGATATTTTCGATCTTATCTGAGATCTCACGGTCACCTGCCGTATATTTGTCTCCGTTGTCATATATATAACTTGTTTTCGTAGCAAATGAACAGCCGCCCAAACAGGCTATCATAGCCAGTATCGCTGATGCGCAAATAATACCTTTAAGCTTAATCATTGTTTTTCTCCCCCTTGTTTTTGAGTAACATTCCGATCAATATAAACACTGCACCTACAACAAGCCCAGCGATAACATTTATCATAGAAGGTTCCGAATAAACCTGAACTCCTCCGTTACTGCTGTTCTTCAATGTAAGATAAAGAATAGCCTTTGTCCCGAAGTGTCCAAAGAGACTCAAAGCCATTATACAGATACCTGCTTTTGTCATGCCGTTTACCTTAAGGTATCTGATGATAAAAAATATCACCCAGCACATCATGATGATCGGAACACTTATTGAAAGAGCTGTTCCGAAGAAACCGGAAACATGCACATGCAATCCGATGCAGAGTATCATTAAGAAAAACGTCAATGTATCAACTGCCATGACCGTAAGACCTTTAAAGTTCTTAAGATATTCATTGACAGGTCTTCTGCATGCAATAAACGGCATAAAACATATACTGAGTCCGAAAAGGACAGAAGAAGCCGCAACAAAGAACCAGGTTCCCCTTGAATAGATACAGCATACTGCCAAGAGTATTATCAGGCTCGCCGTAAACGAGATCATCGTCCAGAACATCCTGTTTTTCGGTGCCATGAGCGGAACCACAAAAAGCGATGTGGGTATCATCATTGATGCGAGCACTATGAAAAACCAGGTCAGTCCGTGACCGCTTGCCAGATTAACTATCAGACAGATCAGGATAGGTAAAGCAAAGATCGCAGCCACTACCATTCCCGCAACAGCACTTTTTCTCTTAAAATATCTCGACTGGGATCCTATTATATTATCCCTTTCTCTTACTATCAGTTCATCTATTTCTGTATCTTCTAACGCATTAAGGATCTTCGCACATTTGGGACACTCTTTGATGTGTTCCTCTACAGCCCTTGTACTTGCTTCACTGCATGCGCCGTCTTTGTATAATGGTAAAAGATCTTCTATTACGTCGCATTCGTATTTCATTATTCTTCCATCCTTTCTTTAATCATTATTCTTGCACGATGATATGTAACCCGGGCCCAGGTTTCTGTTTTTCCGAAAATAGATGATATCTCCTTAAAGGATAATTCTCCAAACACCCTTAACTGGAATACTTCTTTATATGGCTCGTCCATATCATGAAGTATACGGTGAATACGTATCGAAGTGTCTGAGTCCATCAGACTCTTCTCCAAGCTTTTCTTAGTATCCTGCTGTTCATCGAGAGGTACGTCATCAAACCTTGATTGGCGCCGTTTCTCGTCGATAAAGTAGTTCTTTGCAATCGCACAAAGCCATGTAAAGCTTTCGCTCTCGCCTTTGAACGTCTTTTCTGTGGAGATCGCCCTGTAAAATGTTTCCTGCGTGATCTCCATGGCATCGTTCTGATCTCTCGTAAGCGTCATAACGTAAGAAAACACCTTCATATAAAAAGCCTCAT
>JAEEUS010000116.1 GCA_016290615.1 Lachnospiraceae bacterium
TGCAGACACACGTATGGCAGCACAGGTTATAGTTGATTCCGACAAATATCCTGTACGCTTCCCCATATATGACATACTCGAAAAGATGAAGGAGGAGGCGTAATATGTTAGCATTATCGAGAAAAAAGGGCGAGGCAATCGTCATCAACAATAACATTGAGATAACTGTACTGGAACTCAAAGGCGATCAGGTGAAGATAGGCATAACGGCTCCAAAGGAAGTTCCGGTTTACCGTAAGGAAGTATATCTCCAGATCCAGCAGGAGAACGAACAGGCTATGAGTTCAGACAGCTTGACAGCTCTCAGTGATTTCTTTAAGAAATAAATTTTTATTTTGGGGTTAAGAATACGTATTTTTGACCGATATAATATTTGAAATGTATAAGTAGCAATGTATATGCCGGGTTTATTGCATAAGCCCGGCATGTAGTGGACTTTAAGTTTAGGTAATAGTAGAAAGCACAAGGAGGTGACTTAAATGGCAGTAGAACCGATCGGAACCATGACAGCGATGCAGATGCAGTCAACGGTTAGGGTTCAACCCATAACAACACAGAAAGAAGCTGAGAACACGGATGTAAACTCGGCTGATTCAGCTACCCCGAAAATCGATGCGATGACATTTGAGGTGGCAAAGGCATCCGAAAGTGATACCCGCGAAGACAAGAAGAGCGAAGACGAGCAGAGAGAAAATACCAAGGCTGAGAATGATGCTATCAAGAAGGTTGTTGAGAATATTAACAAGAACTCAACAAACAGCGAGGCGGTATTTGGCATACACGAGGGTACCAACAGAGTAACTATCAAGATAGTGGATAAGGATACCAAGAAGGTAATTAAAGAACTCCCTCCGGAGAAAACTCTGGATATGATAGCAAAAGTTTGGGAGATGGCAGGAATCCTTGTTGATGAAAAGCGATAAGGAGGGCAATTTATGGCTATGCGAATGACGGGCATGATGTCCGGTATGGATACAGAAAGCATTATCCAGCAGCTTGTCGATGCAAGAAGAGTTAAAGTTGATAATGCTAAGAAAAAACAAAAAACAATAGACTATAAGCAGAATGCATGGAAGGATCTTAATAGTAAGCTCAAGAACCTTCAGTCAAAGTATCTGGCAAATATGCGTTTTACTGATGCATATGCTAAAAAGACAACCAAAGTGTCAAATTCAAGTGCAGCCAGTGTTATTACAGGCAGTAGTGCCGTTAATGGAGTACAGACACTTGAAGTTACGCAACTGGCAAAGACTGCATATTTAACCGGTGGAGAAGTGACAGACGCTACAGGCAATACCGGTAGTTTTACTGCACTCACAAAGATGAGCGACCTTGGAATAACAGAGGCTGGTAGCTTCAAACTCACGGTCAAGGGTGAAGAAAAAACAATTAACTTTGATGAGAACACAACTATATCTGATGTTCTAAACGAGTTTAAGAAGGCTGATCTAAATGCAAGCTTCGATGAGAAGAATCAGAGATTCTTTGTAAGTGCTAAAAACTCAGGAGAGAAGAATGAGTTTTCGATAGAAGCAACAGATTCTAGCAGCGCAAAAATGCTTTCATCCCTGGGACTGATGAGCGCTGCTCAGAAAACTGAAGCTGCCACAAAGTGGGGAGTTTCAGATCTTAAAGGAAAAGTAGCTACAAAGGTTAAGGGTGAAGATGCAATAATTAAGCTCAACGATGCTGAATTTAAGAGTGATAAAAATGTATTTGAGATAAATGGTCTTACGATCACGGCTCTTAATGAAACAAAAGATGGTGAAAAAGTAACGCTGACAACGCAGACCGATACTGATGGAGTCTATGATTTAGTTAAGAATTTCCTTAAAGAATATAACTCAATAATTAATGAGATGGATAAGTTATACAATGCCGAAGATAGCAAGCTTCAGCCATTGACTGATGATGAGAAGGCTGCTCTCAGTGATAAGGAAGTGGAAGAATGGGAAAAGAAGCTTAAAGATTCCGCTCTTAGAAAAGATGAGAGCGTAAGCAGTGTAGCTTCTGCTCTTAAAATGGTAATGTCTTCCGGTATAAGCATCGGTGGAAAGACCATGCATCTAAGTGATTTTGGTATAGCAACACTAGGATACTTTAATGCACCCGATAATGAAAAGAATGCTTATCATATAGATGGCGATGCAGACGATTCTGATACATCAGGTAAGGCAGATAGGCTTAAGAGCATGATAGCCAATGATCCAGATACGGTAATATCATTCTTTACCAAGCTTTCCCAGAATCTGTATGGAAAGATGAGCGATATGTCAAAATCTGTAGACGGATACAGAAGCTTTGGCAATTTCTATGATGACAAGAAAGTCAAAGAGGAATATACCAGTTACAATTCTAAGATTGCAGAATTGGAAAAGAAGCTTAATGAGTATGAGGATAAATGGTATAAGAAGTTTTCTAAAATGGAGACTGCCATGGCCAAGATGCAGAGTAAGACAACTGCCTTGACAAATATGTTAGGAGGATCAAACTAGTATGGCTTTGCCCAATGCATATGCTCAATATAATAACAACAAGGTAATGACAGCTTCTCCGGCAGAACTTACATTAATGCTTTATGAAGGAGCAATAAAGTTCTGCAACGTAGCTGAGAAAGCGATAGAGGAGAATGATGTGCAGAAGGCTCATACCAACATCATTAAAGCACAGAGGATTATAGATTATCTTCGTCAGACTCTTGATATGAAATATCCGGTCGCTCAGGATTTTGAGAATATTTATTCGTATTTAGGGACCAGGTTGGTACAGGCCAATTTAAAAAAGGATATTGATATAGTAAAGGAAGTCAATGAACATCTTCATTCTGTGAGAGATACATGGAAAGAAGTTATGAAAATCAATAGCGGGAAGGGTTCAGAAGATGAATAATAGTCTGGATATACTTTCAGAAAGCCTTGATGATAAGATTAAATTGCTCAAAGAGATACAGGAATACAATAAGAAGCAGGAGCAGGCCTTTTCAAACAGTGAACCTGATATGGACAGTTTTGATGAAGCTATAAATGAAAAGGGAGAATTGATAGAAAGGCTTGAAAAACTGGATGAGGGCTTTGAGACATTATATGAGCGAGTATCTGGAGAGTTAAATAGGAACAGGTCACAGTATGCTGATCAGATAAGGAATCTGCAGAATAAGATTACTGAGATAACTGAACTGAGTACATCCATTCAGACACAAGAGGCCCGTAATAAGAAATTGATTGAAACATTTTTTAAAAATCAGCGCTCGTCGGTAAGAAAAGGCAGAGTTGGTTCTAAAGTAGCATATGATTATTATAAGAGTATGACTGGTGCTGGATATGGTATAAATAGTATTATGGATGAAAAAAATTAATTTTTTCATTTTAGGTGTAAAGTATGTGATAAAACTACCGATATATGTATTGTAAGCAACAAAGAAACAATCATAAAACAATAAAAAGCCGTAGGACGCGGTGATTAAAGAAAAGAGAGGGAACTGATATGGTAGTACAGCACAATCTTACAGCAATGAATTCCAACAGAATGTTGGGCGTAACAACTGCAACACAGGCAAAGAGCACAGAAAAGCTTTCTTCTGGATATAAGATCAACAGAGCAGCAGATGATGCAGCAGGTCTTGCAATATCTGAAAAGATGAGACGTCAGGTTAGAGGTCTTACACAGGCAGTTGCAAATGCACAGGATGGAATATCTTGCGTACAGACAGCTGAAGGCGCACTCAATGAAGTACACGATATGCTTCAGAGAATGAACGAACTGGCAGTTAAGGCAGCTAACGGAACAAACCAGTCAGAGGATATGAATTATATCAATCTTGAAGTTGCACAGCTTAAGTCAGAGATCGATCGTGTATCAACGACAACAACATTCAACGAGAGAAAACTTCTCGATGGTAAGTTTACAAGCGTAGCTCTTCAGGTTGGAGCAGAAGGAATCTCTTCTAATACAATTACAATTTCAATTGGATCGATTACAACTGCAGGACTTAGCTTGACTTCAACAAGTGTATCAACACAGGAAAAGGCACAGTCAGCAATCAGTCAGATCAAGAACGCTATTTCATCTCT
>JAEEUS010000117.1 GCA_016290615.1 Lachnospiraceae bacterium
CTGTTTCTTGTTTACCTGTGGTCATGCCTGGTTTCGCTTCTATTCGCTGCGTTGACAGCTATGCTAACATTCCTTCTGCCGTCCGTTACGGTTGTATACGGAGTGCTGGCCGTACTCGTCGGAGCGGAAGGAATTCTCTATCTGAAAATCAATGCGAACAGTTATCTGTCGGAGTTTAAGAGATTTAATCTAATTGCCTTTTCGGACGGTGCGCACTGCATTGGAACGTACCGCAACGAGTTTGTTTTTCAGACGCTTCCGGCTTACCGGAATGTCGCGTTGTTCGCGTTGGTAATTCTGACGATTCTTAGTTTGGGAATGCTGATTCTTCTGGCGGAATGCGGACACGGGTATTCCGTAAGCGGAAGACGGCTTCTGCGGCGTAGAAAGAGAGCGGAGGCTGCGGAGATGTCGGGAATGCAGGAAACGAAGGCTGTTCCCGGACTTAAGCAAAGGAAGGGCCGTTTCCGCAAAATGTCCGTAAAACTGTTCCGCCATGAAGCGTATAAGTTCTTCATTGCGGATAGGATTGCGTTTCTGCTGCTTCTTATAGCGGGTTTATTCGTAACATTTTCCAAACCGTACGTTCGGGGATACATGAGTACAGAAGAACGATTCTATATGGTATACCTCCTTAGACTGCAGGAAGTGGAACCTTCGGAGTACCGCTCACTGACGGAGGAATTTGACAGGGAACTTACAGAGGAAATAACACGGTACGGAATGAAGGATTCTCTTAGCTCCAAGGCAAATGCTTACGATAAGATATCCGAATATGTAGACTATCTTGAAACCCAGCCAGGGGCGGTGGCGACGGAATCGAAAGGTTATGAGCTCTTATATAAAGACCGAAGACAGAATGTCATTCTCGGAACGGGGGCGATGCTTCTGGTTATTATGTGCAGTATCCTAATGTACTTCCGGGAGTTTCGGTCCGGCATGAATGATCTGATCCGGGTTTCATACTCCGGATGGGGCAGGGTAAACCGGTGCAAATTAACGTTATTATTTCTGACAGTTCTATTCCTTTTTGCATGCATATTCGGCAGATACATATATCTTGTCCTGAAAGGATTCGGGGCACCAAATATCGAATGTCAGGCGAACAGCTTAATGGATTGGGCAAAGACCTCGGCTTTCGTCAGCATAGGGGGCAAGCTAATACTTATCTATCTGAAAAGATTTCTTGGAATGCTGATTGCCTCCGGCATTGCCATTCTGATAGTCTGCAGGGCAAGGAGTTTTATCCTTTCGTCCGTAATCTGCCTTATGGTGCTTGTTGTTCCGTTGCTCCTATGCCTGACAGATGTCGGGGCGGTGGAATGGATAGCGTTGAATTGGTTTTTTGTTTAAAAATGTTTTGGTAACTATCTTTTGAGAATGAGGTGTAGAATCTGTCTGGAGAAAAATGAAATATGTTATGGCATTTTGTCGGTTTTAAAATGGATTTACATCTTTTGAAGGGTTAATATCAGATGAATGGAGAGAGCACTCTATGTGAAATAGGGTGCTTTTCATTAAGGATATCCAAAGATAGTGGGGGTTCCAAAGTTATTTAGGGTCAGTCCGTGGGGGCTGGACTAGCGTTAGTCATCGGCATCAAAATATTGAACAGAATTGGCAGCTATTATTCTGTCAAGAAAATGCATACTGAAAGAGGAACGGAAGGACAATAACAGGCCCATCCCTTAAGTATTCTCTCAATTGTTCGGATTCCACGGAAAGCCCCCATTAACAGCCCCCACTGAAAGATCCCCCCCAAAAAGAGATCCCGAGAAACTTTGGATGCCCCTTTTCTTTGGTTTAGCGGAGAAAGCTTTGGATTGACTATACAAAATGGTTTGGGCAGCCCTTTCAGAACAAAGTTGCACACAAATGAGAAAAAAGCTCAAATAGATGTTGATTTTTTGGAGAAAAAGCGTATAATACAAAGTAAGAAGGAAAAGGAGGCTCAATATCATGCTACTTCAATTCAACTATAAGAATTTTAAATCATTCAGGGATGATACAACATTAGATTTAACGGCAACAAAGATTTCTGAATTTAATAACCATGTTGTATCTATTGCAAATGAAAAAGTTTTGCCTGTTGCGGCGATATTTGGTGCAAATGCAAGCGGAAAGTCAAATGTTCAAGAAGCCTTTAGATATATGTCTGCGTATGTTATAAATTCACTCGATTATGGAAATGAATCTGATTCTAAGAAGAATTCCAGGTTTTTAAAGCCGACTCCATTTTTGTTTGATAATATAAGTAAGAGCGCAGAGTCATCATTTGAAATATATTTTATTGATTCAGAGGAAAATGGCGCAAAAACTTACAATTATGGATTCACTGTTGATAGCAATGGCGTATGCGAGGAATGGCTAAACTATAAGGCTAAGTCATCAAGAGGGGATTTTAAGCGTATTTTCTATCGTAATGGAGATGAATTTGATTTTGTAGGCATTCCGGCCAAGAGCCAGGAAAACTTAAAAATCGCATTGGAAAAGGAAACACTTATTGTATCACTTGGAGCAAAGCTCAAGATAGATAAACTGAAACTTATAAGGGATTGGTTTGTTCACAATGACTTTGCTGATTTTGGTAAACCAATCGAAAACTATTTCTTATCTCAGCTAATTCCGAAAGGGTTTGAAGAGGATGAGAGGGTTCGTCAGAAGGTTGTTGACTACTTTTCATCATTCGATCCTTCAATAATAGACTTTAAAGTTGAGGTTATAAAGTCAGATGTCGATGATGCAGATAAGCAATTCAGAATAGATGCTGTGCATAAAATGATAGATTCTGACCAGACAACGTCTATTCCTCTTCAGTATGAATCGGCAGGAACTCTTAAGATGTTTGCGTTGTATCCTATGTTGCAGGATGTGTTGTCAACAGGAGGTGTTTTCTTTATTGACGAACTTAATGCTAGGCTTCACCCTTTGCTTGTTAGAGCTTTTGTTATTACATTCCTTGATCCTGAGATTAATATAAATCACGCGCAACTGATTTTTACATCTCATGATTCTTGGCAGCTTAACGGTAATATTTTAAGAAGAGATGAGATCTGGTTCACTGAAAAAGATTCAAATGGAATCTCATACCTATTCTCACTGGCTGATTTTGTAGATGAGGATGGAGTTAAGATCCGCAAGGATGAAAATTACGAAAAGAACTATTTGCTGGGAAAGTATGGAGCAATACCGACTTTGAAGCATTTCGACATGTTCAAGGGGGAATAACGTATGGCTCAAATAGAAAGAAATGGGAAGCGGAAAACCCGTGATCAACTTGCAAAAAGAAGAGTACCCGAATTGGGTTACTACTTCATAGTTACTGATACAGAAGAGACTGAACAGAACTATATGTATGGATTAAGAGATTCTATACCGAGGGAATTACAAGGCAAGTTGGTCATAAAGGTAATTAAGACTAAATCTAGCAACCTAGTTGATGAAGCCAGAAATCTAGCATCTGTCAATGTGCAATATCGCGAGATATGGATCATTTTTGATCGCGATAAGGTCATGAATTTTGACGAGATAATTCGACAGGCCGAAGATAAAGGCGTCAGCGTTGGATGGACAAATCCATGTATCGAGGAATGGTTTAATGCTTATTTTGGCTCTATGCCTACATATCAGGATTCTGTTGCTTGTTGTAATGGATTTGCTCAGATATTCAAAAGAATTACTGGACAGAAGTATGTTAAATCAGATAAGGACATTTACGAGAAACTTAATCGTTACGGTGATGAGGAACAAGCCATAAAACTTGCTGACCAGAAATACAATGAGCATATATTGAATGGTAATGAAAAGCCAACAGAAATGTGCCCATGTACGACCGTGCATTGCTTGGTGAGAGAAATAAAATCTAAGAGTTCAGTGCTATAAAAGGTTACTATGAGATATCCAGAAAACACATTACAATCCTGGACCAATCCGATTTCAGAAACAGAAGAAAACAGGGTCGAAAATACAATTAGAATGATAAGGGATGCAATCCAAAGTAAGGATGAATTATCTAATGTGGAGTTTGAGATTTTTGCTCAAGGGTCATACGCTAATAATAC
>JAEEUS010000118.1 GCA_016290615.1 Lachnospiraceae bacterium
TTTGCATTGTCTGAATTGTAGAGTCTTGGCTTAACCATCTCGATATACCAGTCACAGAACTCATCCCAGATGAAATCGTATACCTTCTGAACGGCGATACCGAGTTCGAACTTGTCCATGTTTTCGGTCGCATCTCTTACGACATCATTGAGTTTGCTGATGATCCACTTGTCAACAGGCTCAAGATCCGCTGCATCAGGTACATTAACCTGCTTGCCTTCCATGTTCATCATTATGAAACGGCTCGCATTCCATACCTTGTTTGCAAAGTTACGGCTTGCCTCTACTCTAGACATGTAGAAACGCATATCGTTACCGGGAGCGTTTCCGGTGATTAGTGTCAGTCTCAATGCGTCCGCACCGTATTTGTCTATGATCTCAAGAGGATCGATACCGTTTCCGAGAGACTTGCTCATCTTTCGTCCCTGATCATCTCTTACAAGACCATGGAAGAGAACTGTCTTGAACGGCTTTTCACCCATCTGTTCAAATCCCGAGAATATCATTCTGATTACCCAGAAGAAGATGATGTCATAGCCTGTTACAAGTACATCGGTCGGATAGAAGTACTTAAGATCCTCTGTCATCTCGGGCCATCCAAGAGTAGAGAAAGGCCACAGCGCTGATGAAAACCATGTATCGAGTGTGTCGGGATCCTGCTCAAATTGCGAGCCGCCACACTTAGGACATGTATGAGGAGCTTCTTTGGCAACAACTATCTCGCCGCAGTCCTTGCAGTAGTATGCAGGTATCCTGTGACCCCACCAAAGCTGACGCGAGATACACCAGTCACGAATGTTGTCTGTCCAGTTAAAATATGTCTTCTCCATTCTCGGAGGAATGAGCTTGATGTCACCGTTCTTTACAGCCTCGACTGCAGGCTTTATGAGCTCATCCATCTTTACGAACCACTGTGCCTTGATAAGAGGCTCGATAGTGGTCTTGCATCTGTCATGAGTACCTACGTTATGGCTGTAGTCCTCGATCTTTACAAGAAGACCAAGCTCGTCAAGTTCCTTAACGATCGCATCTCTTGCCTCGTAGCGATCCATGCCCTCAAACTTTCCGCCGTTTTTGTTTATGGTCGCATTATCATTCATTATATTTACTTCGGGCAGATTGTGACGTTTTCCTACCTCAAAGTCGTTAGGGTCATGAGCGGGTGTGATCTTAACTACACCTGTTCCAAACTCCATATCAACATAATCATCTTCAACAACAGGGATGGCTTTGTTTACCAAAGGAAGCCATACCTGTCTGCCGTGAAGATATGTATATCTCTCATCCTTGGGATTTACCGCAACAGCGGTATCACCCAGCATTGTCTCAGGTCTTGTTGTGGCAAATGTCAAAAATTCTGTCTTGCTGGGATTGCCGTTTTCATCAACGAGAGGATACTTGATATGCCAGAAATGGCCTGCCTGCTCCTCATATTCAACCTCGGCATCGGAGATAGATGTATTACATACAGGACACCAGTTGATTATCCTGCTGCCTTTATATATCCATCCTTTCTCATGCATCTTTATGAAGACTTCCGTAACGGCCTTGTTGCATCCCTCGTCCATGGTGAAGCGCTCTCTGTCCCAGTCGCATGAGCTTCCCAGCTTCTTTAACTGGTTGATGATACGTCCGCCGTATTCCTTCTTCCAGTCCCAGGCTCTTTCTAAAAACTTCTCTCTTCCGAGATCGTTCTTGTCAATGCCTTCCTTCTTAAGTGTCTCAATGATCTTTACTTCTGTAGCGATAGAGGCATGGTCTGTTCCCGGCTGCCACAGCGCATTGTATCCCTGCATTCTCTTATATCTGATGAGGATATCCTGCATCGTATTGTCAAGCGCATGACCCATATGAAGCTGTCCCGTGATGTTCGGAGGCGGGATGACTATCGTAAATGGAGTCTTTGAATGGTCAACCTCTGCATGGAAGTACTTCTTTTCCATCCAGTTCTTGTATATCCTGTCCTCCATCTGTTTAGGGTCATAATTCTTTGCAAGTTCCCTGCTCATATTCGTTCTCCTTTTCTTCAAATAAAAACGCCCTTTGATGTATTTACACCAAAGGGCGATCAAAACTCTGTTCGCTGTACCACCTTTGTTTATGATCATGTCACCATGATCACCTCTGCAACTTCTCCCTAGAAAAGTCTCATCCTGTAACGGGGATGGGGCGTGAAGCCCTACTTTTGAACTTTAGTCCTGTTCAGGCCACCGGCTCGGAAGCTACCTTCACCACTCCATGTCATAAACCCCTTCCAGCCTTGAGGGTTCTCTCTGAATGACGGTCTGTGGCTACTCCTCTTCGTCATAGCTTTTAGTTATGCTGTTTTGTAAAGAATATATCATCCATATCCTTTTTGTCAACAGTTATCTGAAATACATACCCATCAGATACTCAACTCTCTTCCTTGTATAGTCAGCACCTGTTCCGTACTCGACCATAGGCTGCATGCTGCCGCCTTCGAAATCTTCTCCGGCAGTCTTTACAGCTGCTTCCTTTTCCTTGATCCACTGCTTCTGCTCATCGGTAAGATCAAGCATAGTATCCTCATCAAGGGTATTTCTTAAATATCCCCAGATGCTGTTAAGAAGTGTATCCCAGAGCTGATATTCTTCAAATGCAGTCTGATTCATGGTCTGCTGGTCCATGTTTCCCTTGGCAAAAAGCTCATCTATTTCCTTTTGTCTTGTGCAGGCATCATCATAGCTCTTAAGCAAGCTGTCCTGGTCTACAGCATCCTCGGAATTTACATTGCTCATATCCGGATCGCCGTTATCGCTTATGTTGCAGTTGATCTGCTTAACTTTTCTGTTTGCAAATTTATTATACTGATTGTTCTCAAATTTGCAGTCAGTGAATGTCACATCCGAATACTCGGAAAGTTCAACAAAGTAGCATGTACTGTATTCGGGCTCTATGTAGTTATTCTTAAACAGACAGTTATCAAAGCTTATGTCATAGCATGATTCCACGCAGATCATTGACATATCCTTGCTGTCTCTTAATGTACAGTTGTTAAAATGAGCGTTGTATACGTATGTCAGATCCACAAGGCCGTATGTACACTCATATATATCTGTGTCAGTCACCTCAAGGTTTTCGATCGAATATGCCTGTATTCCGTAAGTTCCGCAGCCGTAAAGATTACACTTGTCTATCTTTACGCCGTTGCCGCTTGAGAATTCCAGGACGCTTCCGCTGCAGTATCCGGGCTCAACATTGTGTCCTGCGGTCACTCCTCTGAACGTTATATTTGTAATGCTTTCAAACTTCATGACCGGATCATAAGCCTCGTCAACGCAGAGTAAAACATTTGCTCCGTCCTTTGCTTCTATGCATAAGTTTGAGACACCGTTTACTATATATGCTCCGTAATCGCAATATACATTTGGATTTTGTACTCTTGATTCGTCTACAGCAGAAAAATCATATGTTCCTGCCTCGAGCAGTATCTTTGTATTGTTGGCTATGTTATTTAAAAGGTCCTCGGCATTTGATACCGTAACGGTATTGAAGTATCTTATGCTCTCTCTGTCTTCAAGTCTCGGATCGCTCTTTCTGTAATATACATCAGTGCTGACAGAGTAATAATATTCATCGGTTCCTTTATTTCCGTCAGTGTATACGCTGACACCTATTAGCGTATCATTGTCTGTCAGAGTAAATCTTTTTTTCATCGGGCTGTATTCATCTGACTCCTCCTCGAAAGGATCGGTAAATGTCACGCACCATTCCTTGTTCTCACATCCCTCGTAAGCTGCTTCTTCAAGGTATTTAAGCTCATTGCCGTAGAATCTGTAATCCGATTCAAATCCGCCCATCCTGTAGTCTGCTATGAGCTTTCCGTCCTTTTTTGTGACTCTCATGAGAGATGTCTGCGAATACGGATCATCGCTCATGCTGACTCCGTCATAGCTTTCGCCGTCCGTGCCGTATTCCGAATGGTAGATGTTATATACCATCTCCCATTCACCCTCCATGGGATCGGCCTTTGTAGTAACCTCTGCCTTATCGGGCTTGTCAGGC
>JAEEUS010000119.1 GCA_016290615.1 Lachnospiraceae bacterium
CAAAGTGCGATCAAATTTCACATCTTCAGGGCATCTTCTGATCAATTCATCAAGTAGCCTAAAAGAATTCGGCCCCATCAAGTATTCCTTTGTAAAGTATTTCTTATACTTTTCTATACTCCCCATAAACTTCACCCTCCATAGCGAGTTTTACTGAAATTAAAGCTACCAATCACTCTTCCTAATAGAGCGAATAATTCTGATATTGTGTTCCAACGTTTATACCAAGCTTTTCATCTCGTTCTTTCTGCAATCATTCTTTTTTGTTTTTGTGATACTTCCCTGTTGATCATTGAAAACGGAATGCTCTTTTTTGGCTTTAGCATTTGATCAAAAACTACATGTTCTCTTTTCTTTTTTCCCATCTGAAACCTCCATGACAATAGTTTGGTTTTCAGATTTCATCCATATTTCCATCACTTATGCCTCCCCACAAAATATTTAGTACGGCGGTGGAGAACGATCTCCACTTTACAATCGCCCTGCACGGATACAGGTTACGCCGTCTTGCAACCTTGCAGATACAAGTCCGTGCACAAACTGCAAGGAAGCTCTTCACACTCAATTATACAAAATATTTTTACAACTAGACAACACAATGTTTTTAACACAAAACAGCCGGTGGATGAATTTCTCATCTCACCGGCTGTCTATCCTTATAATGGAAAGGTCTGGGATTAGTGGTATATTATCTATCAACCTCAAGATCAATATATCCAAAATTTGTGACCATTCTGTGTTCAATTGATAAAGAATTTCTTGCGGTTTTCTTAAGTACATTTCATAAATGTATCTTATATATCTTTCTTCATTTCCTCTATTTCCCGCATTCTTCTTTTATGCTCTCTCTTTGCTTTTATCCTTGTTACAAGGTTGTAGATCGCAAGAGGAACAGCCATAAAGAAGCCAATGACCATAAGCAGCAGACCTGCCTTTGTAATAAAGCTGCCGCCCTTGTTGTATTCGCTTGTTCTTTTAAGAGATTTTATATCATCATTTGAAAAATGCATCGAAGGATCATTTGGATCATATGATATCTCAAATGTATCTCCTTCTTCTATCTTTTTGCTGCTTACCTGTCTTCCCTCGTATTCCTCTCCGTCAACAATGTATGTATATCTTCCCTCATACAGCGGCTTGTGTTTAGTTTCTATATCCATCTTGTTGCCGTGTTCATCGTATATGGGTTGTCTGAACACATTTACATGTGTGACGGTGACTGTGATGGATTCAGTGCATTTTTCCATCTTTCTTATATTTTCTTCCGTCTTGCCGTCATCTTTCCTGCCGACAGAATAAAGGATAAATCCCAGAATAAAGATGAAACACACGATTCCGTTAAGGAATGCGATAAGCAATCCCTTTAAAGCATTGTTGCTCATAAGCTGCCCCTTGAATTAATTATATATACTCTGAAAATCTGTCTGATCAGTTGTCTTCTTTCTGATCTGAATCTTTACTTTGTTTTTCCTTCTTCTTATTCTTTATCACCCTTTTGATCAGTATCGCAGAAAAACTGTATAAGACAACAGGAAAGAGTGACAGAAGCATCAGCGACTTGGGATCGGAGTTTCTTGCAAGTTTCCATTCTCCGTCCTCTCTGTATATCCTGCAGTAATCGCCTCTCGAAAGCGGTGATACGCCGTTTTTCTCCACCTTGGTAACAAAACCTGCGTTATCGGTATACTCATAATAGGATTCTGTCATTGTTATTGTCTGTCCGTCCTTTTGAGCTTCATATATCTCATATACCCGATACTTGTTAGTATTTACCCATTCTCTTTCTTCGTTCACAAAATAGAACTTTACCTTTGCTCCGTCCTTCTTGTACTTTATGGGTTCTTCGATTATCAAAAGAGTTAACAGAAAAGCTATGACAAAAAAGATCCCTGCCCATATGATCGATCTTTTGGGAGATTTCATTATCCCGGATATCGGTACCTCCAGAAGCTCTACGATAAAAGGCTTGTGCTCATACGTAGCCGATTCTTTCATGACCACTTCCTTTATCTCTTCAGCTGTCCTCTTCTGGGAGAATTTGTGTCCCGTATTGGTATATATGTCGTAGCACCTGGAACAGATCCTGCAGTTTTTGTTTGAATAGCCTCCAAAAATCCCGATCTTTTTTGAACAGCAGTCACACACATTTGACATACATACTCCTTTCCAAACTTAACAAAAACGTTTAAACACTAACCTTTAGATACAGCTGTTTAATCTGTCTTAAGACCTTTCAGGATCTTTTTTCGTGTGTCATTTGATTTGATGCTTTCTATAGCATTTAAAAATCCTTCCCTGTCCTGTTTCATCCAGTCATCTATATATCTCCTGTAAAAGCCAGTCTCTGCCTTTTGCTTTGGTGATACAAAGCAGCATGAGGCAAATGTTCTCATCAAAAGCTCATCTGCTTTTGCAGCATCCAGTCTGAAATCCTCACACAGTATCTTTTTTATCTCACTTACAAAAATACTTGCCTGCTCGTCTCCTCTTTTATTTAAAAGACCTCTGAACGGGAATTTGAACTGAAATACGGTTGCACTGTATACACTGTAGGCCAGATATCTTAATGAAAAATCACAGACATGGGAGACACATCCGAATGTATTCTCCAGCCAGCCAAGACCCCAAAAGTTCAAGTCCGATCTTTGCGGTATTGCTTTGGGAAGCGCATCTGTTTTGCAAAGAAGCCAGTCAATGAGCGCCTCTTCATCCGAGCTTTCCCATTCATCATTCTTTCCAAACTCCATTTTGTCAGTCACATAGATCTTTGCCCAGTCAAGTGCATGCTCTTTGCATTTTTGGTTTACATAAAGTTCATTCAAAAGATCATGATATCCGGGATGTCTGTTTTTTGCACTGTCGTTTATCATATCATTCTCAACGATGTCTTCAGTGACATCCGTTTCTGTTCTTATGAGCCTGTAAAACTCTCTTTCATCCTTTGCTGAGTGATCTCTTGGCTCGGTATTAAAATAATATATGATAAAGTCCCTTATCTGATCTTTAGTCATTTCATTCATATATAATAAGATCCTATCTGGTCTTGTGTGAGCTGTATACTTCAAAGTTGTATCTTACTATTCCAAGATCTATCTTTGCCATCGGAACACGCTTAGCTTCTATTACAGCTTCATCGTTAACAAGGCTTATTTTGAATTTCTGCTGGTTAATGGCAGTGGGAGCAAGCATAGCTGCCTCGACTCCCTCCCTGAACCAGTCGGGCATCTTGTCTACAGGCATGTCACAGAACTTGTCTATGCTCTTAGATAGATGAGGCTTTCCCTGATCTTTGCCGTATCCTATGGCTATTACACAGATGAGCTGTTCATCGGCATCTATCTTAGCCTTGCACTTTTTCTTTCCGTAGGTGCCGGCTACCCAGCAGGTATTAAGTCCCATCATCTGGGCTTCAAGAACGATCTTTTGTCCGTAGTAGCCTCCGAGTTCATCTCGTTTTTCTATGGATCTCTTTCCTATAACGGCTATGTAGTTGACAGCATTCTCAAACTTACCGTAGTGGGCAAGAAATACATTAAAGCAATCCGGATCGTCACAGACAAGCTGCAGGTTAAGTCCGCTTTCCTCATTGCACTGTCTTATTATCTCGTTTAGCTTGTTTCTGTGTTCTTCGCTTATAGGTTCATCCTTGTACTGACGTACACTGTGTCTTGATCTTACGGCTTCTTTTAGATCCATGGCATACCTCCTCTTTAATCTAAAGAGTTTTAGAATCAATTGTCATCGTATGAAACAAAGTAGTAGGTGTGTCCGTTTGTGGGGAAGAAAGGAGTCTCGTCTATCGTGTGGATCCTTTCCCTGACTTCGGAGGTCTCATACTCGTTTAACTGCTCAATCGAACCGTATCCTATCTCAAAGACAGCTCCGTCATAATCCTCGGGGCAGTCCACGGTTATCGTACGGTTAAAGATCTTGTCATCTATCTTGCCTCCAAGTTTTGCCTCTATGTCATAGTCACCCTTATCTGTTGAGATCGTGAGCACATAGCTTCT
>JAEEUS010000010.1 GCA_016290615.1 Lachnospiraceae bacterium
AAAGGTCCTCGGCATTTGATACCGTAACGGTATTGAAGTATCTTATGCTCTCTCTGTCTTCAAGTCTCGGATCGCTCTTTCTGAAATATACATCAGTGCTGACAGAGTAATAATACTCATCGGTACCTTTATTTCCGTCAGTGTATACGCTGACACCTATTAGCGTATCATTGTCTGTCAGAGTAAATCTTTTTTTCATCGGGCTGTATTCATTATCCTCTTCCTCGAAAGGATCGGTAAATGTCACGCACCATTCCTTGTTCTCGCAGCCGTCGTATGCCGCTTCTTCAAGGTATTTAAGCTCATTGCCGTAGAATCTGTAGTCAGATTCAAATCCGCCCATCCTGTAGTCTGCTATGAGCTTTCCGTCCTTTTTTGTGACTCTCATGAGAGATGTCTGCGAATACGGATCATCACTCATGCTTACTCCGTCATAGCTCTCGCCGTCTGTGCCGTATTCCGAATGGTAGATGTTATATACCATCTCCCATTCACCCTCCATGGGATCGGCCTTTGTAGTAACCTCTGCCTTATCGGGCTTGTCAGGCTTTTTTGTATCCGACTCATCGTCATCGGAATCGTCCTGTTCTTCTATCTGCTCGTCATCCGTATCTTCATCCTTTGATCCGCATCCGCCAAAAGCAAACACGAGCATGATTGCGATCGCGATGAGTGCTATTTTCTTCTTTATATATGTATATCTTTTCATAACCTCATTTCCTCCCTTTTTGATTCATATATTATAATGTAAGATCTATATCAAGTTCAACCGGGCAGTGATCGGATCCGAAAACATCGGTATGGATCTTTGCATCCTTCAGTTTTTCGTTCAGATCATCGGATACGATAAAATAGTCGATCCTCCATCCGGCATTCTTTTCACGTGACTTAAACCTGTATGACCACCATGAATATATGTCAGTTTTGTCAGGATAAAAATATCTGAAAGTATCGGTAAAGCCCGCAGCAAGAAGCTCAGTCATCTTTGAACGCTCCTCATCGGTAAAGCCGGCATTGTGATGATTTGTCTTTGGATTCTTAAGATCTATCTCCTTGTGCGCCACATTGAGATCCCCGCAAAAGATCACAGGCTTTTTCTTCTTAAGCTCACAAAGATAAGTCCTGAAATCATCCTCCCAGTGCTGCCTGTACTCAAGTCTTTCAAGTTCCTGCTTTGAATTGGGTGTATATACCGTGATAAAGTAGAAACTCTCATACTCAAGAGTGATAACCCTGCCTTCATGATCGTGTTCTTCAATCCCCATGCCGTATGTTACGTTTAAAGGCTGCTTCCTTGTAAAGATCGCAGTTCCGCTGTAGCCTTTCTTTTCGGCATAATTCCAGTACTGGTAATACCCCTTAAGATCAAGATCTATCTGGCCTTTTTGCAGCTTTGTCTCCTGCAAGCAGAAGATATCCGCATCCAGTCTGTTAAAATCCTCAATGAAATTCTTGTCAACACAGGCTCTAAGCCCGTTAACATTCCAAGATATGGCTCTCATGTTTCTACCTTTCCAATGCAGCGTTAATAACGTAATTCTACTCTATATTATGCAAAAAATCAAAGGACAATGCCTCTAAAACTATGTGATGACCTCAAGGATATTCAGTTTGTCATCCATGATGACTATATCAGCCTTCTTTCCTATATCAAGACTGCCTCTTTTTTCATATATGTTAAGTGCGATCGCAGGATTGCAGGTAACTGTCTTTATCGCGCTTTCAAGATTTATCCCTATTGAGACGGCATTTTTCATGCAGTCAAAAAGATTGCTCACACTTCCTGCAAGCGTACCGTCATTTAAGAGTGCCTTTCTGCCTTTCTTAAATACCTTCTGTCCGCCAAGCTCATATTCCCCGTCAGGCATTCCCGTTGCTTCCATGCTGTCACTGATAAGGATGATGCGGTCATCGCCAAGTGCTTTAAAGGTATTTCTGACAACCGCGGGATGAACATGCTGCATGTCGCATATCAGTTCTGCGAATACATCCTTGCTGTCCATAACAGCCTCTACGCATCCGGGTTCTCTGTGGTCAGTCTTCGTCATCGCATTGTACAGATGGGTTGCATTTCCAGCGCCTGCATTTATTGCATCTATCGCCTGTTTATAGCTTGAATTCGTGTGAGCTATGGAGCATACAGCCCTGTCTTTGTTTGATGTTATGAAGTCGATAGCATTCTCGGTTTCCGGAGCTATCGCTACCACCTTAATATTGTCTCCCGATTCTTTAAATAACAGATCAAAGAGTTCGCAGTCGGGGTTTTTAATGAAACGCCTGTCCTGGGCTCCTGCTTTCTCACAGGAAATAAAAGGCCCTTCCAGATAAAGGCCGACTATGCCGGGAATGCTTTTGACAGCCTCCTTTATGCAATGACATATGTCGACAAGCTTTTGTTTGGGCAGAGTCATGCTCGCAGGGCAAAACGAAGTGATCCCGTGATCTCTTTCATACTCAGCCATATGCGCAAGGCTTTCATATGAAGCATCACAGGTATCAAAAGACATGCATCCGTGCATATGCATATCGATAAGTCCCGGTATTATGAGCCTTGATTTTTGATCATCAGTAAGCATGTCCTCATCAATAAGCTTGATATCCGTTATGATGCCTTTATCGATGACTACTTTTCCCGGTACAAATCCGTCTTTTATTGTAAATACTCTTCCTGTTATCTCTCTCATGTTAATGATTATAGCATCTTTGAATGAACGTAAAAAGGGACGTGCCAAGCACGTCCCTAAGATTGCTATTATTTAGTTGTTCTCAGGCATTATAACTGCTGCGATGATGTAAGCAAGTATTCCGGAACCGCCCATCAGTGAAAATGCTATCCATAAAAGTCTTACAACTGTGGGATCAACGTTAAAATATTCTCCAAGGCCTCCGCATACTCCGCATATTACTCTGTTTGTGCATGATTTCTTTAATTCTTTCATATTTAATACCTACCTTTCTTTTTATCAGTCTTCTGTAAATGTTATATCGATATTACCCATTCCGCATTCGATTTCGTACTCTGATTCCATTTCACTGCCTTCTTCGATCTCGTTTACAAAACCGCTCTTGCTTTCACCGTTGAATGTGATATTTCCCATAGCGGCTTCAAGATCAAGCTGATGGTTTTCAGACTTGTCAATGAGCTCAAGAGTTATATTGCCCATGCCGCACTCGGCATCAAGATCATCCTCTATCACACCGGTGAAGTGGACATCTCCCGCTCCGCATTCAAGATTAAGATCCTGCAACTTGGCATTTTTAATTGTAAGGCTGCCGGCTGCAACCTTCAGTTCGGTGTAGTTGCTGCTCAAAAGATCTCCGATGGTAACGTCTCCGGCTCCTGCCGAAACCTTGAGATTGCTGCAGATAAGAGAATCTATCTCCATATCCGTTGCTCCCATCTCAAGCTTTACGCTGTCAAAGTCCTTTCCTTTCGGTATTGCGATTGTGACATCGCTCTTTCCGTTTACATTGCCCTTTATCCTCAGCTGTAAGCTACGGGATGTGTCATCGCTGGCATAACTTGCGTTTTTGATAGTAACATTTATGTTGTTATCAGTTGTATTATCTACTATCTTGACGTCTGATGCTCCTACTTCAAAGTCCAGATTACTTATGTATTCGGATTTGAACGACAGAGTATAATCCCCCTCTTTACTCATGTTGCCAAGCGAATCGTATCCGACAGCCAGTCCGTTTCTAAGATCCATGTAAGGGCTGTTATCCGTAATCTCAAGAGCTGCGGCCCAGCCTCCCATTCCGAATCCTATTGCGCACATTACAGCACCGGCCAGTATCAGTCCTGCAGCACTTGCAAGTGCAACCTTTGTAGATACCTTCATACCGTTACTCCCCCCTTTCTATATGAACTTAATTTTGATATCACTGCTCCTATAAGCTTTGCGATCAGTCTGAATAATGCAGGAACAACCTTTGTTATAACTATGGTTCCTGCCATAGTCAAGAGTATTCCTATTCCTGCCACTAAGAGTCCTATACCGGTTATCAGTATACCGCCGGCCGGTATTGAGAACATACCGGGTATTCCGACTAAAAGTATGATCACTCCGCATACTATGCATCCGATACCTGCGATAGCGATGGAAAAAATCGCTGCTCCTATTCCTATCGATACTCCGATCAAAGCGGCAAGCAGTCCAAAGAATACCGGAACCCAGATCGGTGCCGCGAGTACCAGCAGGATTATCATCAGAAGCGACATTCCCTGTCCGTTTCTTCTTGTTGTAAAACCTCTGTCATCGCTGTTTGGTATTGTATTGGCCACCTCGTCCTTATAACCGGGGCCGTAGCCGCTAAATCCTGTCTCGGTGAATTCACCGACGCTCTTGTCCGAATCTCTTAATCCTGCCTTTATCATGAAAGCGATCTTTTCCGGACTCTCAAGTTCTTTTAATATAGTAGATTCGTTTTCTACTCCGGCATCCTCAAAGTAATCCTCATAGTATTCAAGAGCTTCATCTCTCTCAACTGCCGGGATATCTCCGAGAAGCTGCTTCAATTCTGCAAGGAATTGCTGTTTATCCATGTATTCTCCCCTCCTCAAAAAGATATGTAACCTTTTTTGAATATGAATGCCATTCTGTATAGTACATCTTTAACATCGCGCAACCTTTTTCCGTGATCTTGTAATATCGGCGATTTCTACCGGCATGTTCCTTGTCGTAGACTTCAAGGCACTCGTCCTTTTGAAGTCTTCGAAGCACCGGGTAGAGTGTGGATTCCGAAAGCTCTATGACCGTTCTGACTTCCTGCGTTATCTTGTATCCGTAGGTGCCTTCTTCATCCTTGCTTACTATAGCCAGTACTATGGCATCCAGAAGTGCAGATCCTGTGTTAAAGACCATATTTAAATCTCCCTTCTGTTTAATCCCTGTATGCTATACGATGTATAATATCGTTTTCTGAACATACTATACATCATATAATATTGGATGTCAATACATATATTTTGCTTTTTTTAACAAAATAAAATCCCTTAATCCGCCATACGTGTTAAAATATAAAAAACAGCGAAACGGAGGGGTTATATGATCACTGTTAGTGTATGCATGATAGTAAAGAATGAAGAGAGCTGTCTCGAAAGATGCCTCAAAAGCCTTGTGCCTGTGGCAGACGAGATCATTGTCGTAGACACCGGTTCATCAGACAGGACAAAAGAGATCGCAGGCAGATTCACGGACAGGATATATGATTTTGCCTGGACCGGCAGCTTTTCCGATGCACGCAACTATTCATTCTCGCTTGCTGAATGCGACTACATATACTGTGCCGATGCGGATGAGGAGCTTGATGAAGAGAACATAAAAAAGTTTATTCAGTTAAAGAGCACTCTTCTTCCCGAGATCGAGATAGTCCAGATGTATTACTGCAATCAGCTTGAGAATAATACGATATATAACTTCGACAGAGAGCTTCGTCCAAAGCTCTACAAGAGAATCCGTTCATTTATATGGAATGAACCTATACACGAGCAGGTCCTGCTAGATCCCGTCATATATGACAGCGAGATAGAAATAATACACCGTCCCGCTTCTGTTCATGCAGGAAGAGATCTTGCCAGATTTGAAAAGATGATAAATGACGGTGAGATTATATCAAAAAGACTCCTTGATATATATGTGAAAGAACTGTATATCGCTGGTGATGAGAATAATTATGCGGCTGCATATGAATACTTTGAAAAGATGTGTGACTCGCCAGACCTTGATGAGGATGATCTGTTATGTGCTCTGACTATAGCACTTAAGGCAAGCATCATAGCCAACGACAAAAATAAGCAGTTTAAATATGCCCTTAGGGGAGCTGCAACAAAAGGCTGCAGTGAACTGTGCTGTGAACTCGGCAATGTCTTCTTTGAACTTAATGATTATGCCGAGGCAGCCATGTGGTATTATAACGCTGCATTTGAAACAGAGCCTCTTATTAATATAAGAAGCAAGAAGGATATCCCCCTGAATGCGATCATAAACTGCTACGAACTGATGGGGGATAAAGACAGGGCTGATGAATTCAGGGCATATCTGTAGACTGTGCTTTTGCGGTAAATCTGCCGCATGCCATATAAAACAGAGCTGTTGCCGGCAGGCCTAAAAACGTATTTACATATGATATCAGTGTGGAAATACTCGAATATGTCACAAGAGTCTCCTGCCCCATCCTTGAATAGATGACAGTCCCTGCGACATTTGCAAATACCGATACTATAGCCAGTGCAACAGAGATCACTATGAGTATGATCGCTCCTGTCCTGTTTGACTCATTTTTTTCATTTTGAGACATGCCAAAGAATATCATATAGATTATCAGCTGAGTTATCATAAAGAAGAACTGCACCGGGTATACTTTGATCGCCTCATCAAGTGATGCCATAACAAATATCGGCATAAGTCTTTTCTGCATGATGATCACGATGAAAGATACGAGCACGGTCAGTATCTGAAGTACGAGTGCGATAGTTGTCAATATCCTGGTATTATTTTTCATGATCATTTTCTCCTTTGCAAAAATTATAATACACCTTTTATAAATATTTCGATACCTATTCCTATCAGAATGATCCCTCCAAGGATCGATGCCTTTGAGGCAAGCCTTGTCCCGAATCTCTTTCCTATCATAAGACCCGCAAAACATATGATAAAGGTAACGACTCCGATGATAACGGCGCAGACAAATGCAGATAAAAATCCGTATTCTGCGATCGTAAAGCCGACAGAAAGCGCATCTATCGAAGTTGCTATTCCCTGTATGATCAAGGCGCTAAAGCCAACCTTTGACTTCTCATCATCTTCATCATCATCCTTTATCCCCTCTAATAACATCTTGCCGCCTATGAATAAAAGAAGAAGCAGTGCGATCCAGGGTATGATTTTTTCAAATGCAGTAAAATATGTGACGATCGTATGTACACATATCCACCCGATCATCGGCATCAGCCACTGAAAGATCGAAAAGACTGAGGCGATCAAAGCCATCTTATTTCTGTTCATTTTCGGTTCACTCAGTCCGTTTGCAAGTGACACCGAAAATGCATCCATTGCCAGTCCGACGCCAAGTAACATGCTGTTGAAAACAAATATTAGACTTAAGTCCATTTACGTTTTCCCTCTTTTATATGATCATCAAAAAAACCAAGTACAGCTCACTATACTTGGTCGAATCTAAATATTTCTTCATGCATAGTTTAGCTATACATGAGTCTCGCAATTTAAAACAAGCCAGGCACTTGGCCAGTATGTTGACTTGCTACGCAATGCGCTTGCTACTCCCTCATGGGATGTCTAATGAAGTCTATCATGATTATCATTTCATGTCAATTGCGGCAATGATCATCTTTTGCAGAATTCAAATATCCTGTCATAAAAGTCCTTTGCTTCCTCGAATACACCGTGTCCGAGTCCTTCATATATATAGAGCTCGCTGTCTGATATACCTTCTTTTAATTCATTTGCTGCATCGTTTCCTACAGTCTTATCATCACTGCCTGCTATGATAAGTGTAGGTGAAGTTATCTTTGACAGTTCGCTTCTTGCATCGAACTTAAGTATCGCATAAGCATTAGCCAAAAATCTATCATAGCTTTCAGGCTTTGTAAAGCTTGCGATAAGCGGAAACCATCTGCCGTTCTTTTCCAGATACTTATAAGAATACATTTTTTCTGCCGTGTCGATCATCAGCTTTTTATGATCGTTTCTTTTTGCCATATCGATCCATCCGCTTACCGCATCTATTGCAACATCGCTTGCATAAGGAGCTGTAACGGCAAGGATGAGTTTTTCAACTACTTCTGGATGATTTATCGCGATATACTGCGCGATCATTCCTCCCTGGCTCACTCCGCATATATATGCCTTTTTTATGGAAAGCTCATTCATTGCCTTAACCTGATCATCTGCCATGTCGCTTATGCTGTAACCCTCAGACATCTTATTTTTGCGGCTGAACATGTAGACTGTGTATTCATCAAGATATTTTCTGTACGGGACCGATAATATGCGCGCCTTTCCCTTGACTGTGGCAAGCCCGTCCGAAAGCCCGGGAAGAACTACAAGCTTTTTATCCCCTCTGCCGAATATCGCGCAGTACATTTGGGTATCGCCGATTTTTATACATTCATTTCTGTAAGTTGTCTTCATTTATATGATCCTTTCTCTTCCTTATATTACAGGCCGTTTTTTAATACGCCTAAGTATTCCTTGAGCTTACTGATATATTCTCTTTCAAGCTCATCTATATCGCGCTCTGTCGATACATTCTCTAAAAAAGCTCTGTTGAATCCCTCAAGCACCCACTGCAAAATATCCCCTGCCTTTTCTTTGTCGTTTTTAATGCATGATAGATCTACTTCACTTAGAAGCTCATGATATATATCACTGCTCTTTTTACCGTATCTGCCAATAATCTTTTTTGAGATATCGGGATCGTCTTCTGAAGCTACCCCTATGATGAATCTTCCCTTAACCGGATTTTTTGCATACCATGATATCTCGGCTGTAGAATACTCGATCACTCTTTCATACAGATCTTTGGAAAGACTGCTTATCTTATCTGACATATCCCTGGCCATTTCAGCCATCACAGTATCTATAAGGAAGAAATACAGATCCTCCTTGTTTTCAAAATATTTGAAAAGACTCCCCTTGCTTATAGCGCATTCCTTAACGATCCTGTTTGTCGAGCTGTTTTCATATCCGTGTACAGCAAAATCTGCGATGGAAGCGCTTATTATCCTGTCCTGTTTTTGCTTATCAAGTTCAAAAAAGAGTTTATTTGGCATATGCTCTCCTGTTTTTTCTTTTTGGATGACCACGTGGTCATCCACCGACCAAAATATATAGTGACCACCCGGTCACTATATTCATGTTACATTATTGATCGATAGTTGTCAACATATATTTGATCCTGTATTAAAACAGCGAAAATGCGGAACATATACCGGAAAAGATATTTGCTATCGCATGTATGCACCAGCTTGGAAGTATTGATCCGTCAGCTTTCTTCTCATTCGTATAACCCATAAACCAGCCGATAGCACCGGTAAATAAAATGACGATGATAGCCAAGAGCACGCCCACCGAAGAAATAAACATGATCCCGTGCATCAGTCCAAACAGCAGAGCCTGTATCGCATTTCCCGCATTAAACCCAAACCTGTTTGAAATCCTCTTTAACAAAAAGCCCCTAAACAGGATCTCTTCCGGTAAAGCGGTATTAAATATCGCATATATGAGTATCGCAGGGATCGCACTCATGCCAAGTGACGAAAAATCAGATGTCGCAGTCTCAACTCCCTTTAAAAAGATTAGTATTACAACAGACAGGATAAGAAAGGCTGCCGATATGCACACGATCCAAAGCATTGTTTTATTCTTTGAAACCTCTGCTTTCTTCAGGCCGATCCATTTAAGGAAACTGCATTCCTTTCGGGCAGTTATGAGCCACCATATAAACGGTATGATCGTAAACAGTATTATCTGTATTACACTGCTTATGAGTTTTGATATTATCAGATTCATTATATATTGCTCCTTTTTGTCTATTGATCTAGATCATCTTGTAGATCTTCTCTATGACTGCAGATTTATATTCCATGTATTTATCCATATCATAAGGATAAAGTTCTGCTCCTTTTTCCTTTATATCGCTGTACTCCTTTACAGCTTCAGGATGATTTCTTAAATAGTCCCTAAAAGCTATATGCCTCTTTAGCTCAGGCGAATCTTGTGGACAAACGTACAAATGATGTTTCCTTAGGTGTTGCTTACCCTCATATTTAAATGCTTCACGCCCTTTGATCCCAAGATCTCCTTCATGTGTATAGCCTATCTTTTCAAGGCATGCTATGGCCTTATCAAACACTGTGTAATCCCTTATGACAACATCGATGTCTATTATCGGCTTTGCAGACAGGCCTTTAACGGAAGTACTTCCCACATGCTCGATCTTTAGGGCCAGATCGTTAAGAGCTGGCTTTATCTCATCCCTGATCTTTATAAAATCCTGCTCCCAATTACTGTCGTATGGCAAGACCACTACCTGTTTTGCATTCATCATACAAGCCTCTTTACCATCAATGCGGTATCCGCATAGCTGCCGTCTTTGTATTTTGTACTGTTATGTAATTCTCCGTATTGCACAAATCCCATATCTTCATACAGTGCACGTGCGCCTGTGTTTTTAGTTACGACCTCAAGTTCTGCCTGTTCATATCCGATCTCTTTTGCGATCTTAAGAACACGCTCAAGCATCTTTCTGCCTATGCCTCTGTGACAATACTCCTCGTACAGAGCGATAGCAACGCTGCATCTGTGCCTGTATCTTATTGAACTGCCTACACTCATAAGAGAGCAGTTTCCTATATGCTTTCCACCACAAAAAGCGAGCAGGAGCAGTTCATCTTTTGATTCATTTTTTCTTTTAATGAACTCCTTTTCCTCCTCTAAGGTAAGCGTTATCTCTTCAGGTTCACATATAAGATAAGGTGATTGCGCATTTGTTATCTTTAGATAATCGATCAGGTCCTGCGAATCCTCTTCTTTAGCATTCCTAAGCAGTATTTCTTCTCCTGTCTTATCCTTAAATATCTCATTTTCTATGATCATAATTGTTACCTTCTATTCATGATAAGCATATCTCATCTCTTCCATGTTACATTCGATCTTTCCGGTAGAAACAAACCCGACGGATTCATACAGTCTCTTTGCAACTTCGTTGCCAAAAGCCACTCCTGTGTATATATCAACAGGTCCGAACCGATCCCATACATACTGCATTCCCTGTTTAAGAGCTTCTCTTCCATAGCCTTTATTCTGGAATCTCTGATCTATCATGAATTCCCACAGGGTATAGTAGCCTTTTACCTCGTAAAATCCCATCATTATGAAACCGACAATCTCGTCTGCGTCATATACGGCAAACGGATATGCAGTATCCGAATATACATAGGCCTTGGCTAAAGACTCTGCCGTTGTTATCACAAAGCCCTTCTGTTCTTTGCTGACATTAAGCGCAAGGACATCCTCAATGTTTTGTTTTGTGATCTTTTCCAATCTGACCATTAAAACGAATCCCTGTCCATTTTCGATACAGCCACCGCACATTCAATGGCTATCTTTCCTGCTTCTTCTTTCGGTGCACCTGCATTTAAGGCTGTGATAAGGATGTTCTGAACAACTATGCCAAAAAGGATCGGCCATTCAGACGGCGATCTAGTGTACCTTGAAGTCATGTTTTCAAAAATGCCTTCCCAGCAGTCGCTTACCTGATCGTAGAGCTGCTTGGGCTCAAAACCGCAAACCTTGTATTCCTTGCCAACGTTATCTGCAAATCCGGCAACTATTGAAAGCACCTCTTCTCTTGTGATCCCGGTCACGACTGTGATAAAGCCTATGACACTTAAGCTGCTCTCCAGCAGATATCTGTTCAGATCATCTCCAAAATAATAATTCTTGCCTTCGTTCGTTGTTACGCGCATGAATTTCTCGTGGTTTGCCTCTACTGCCTTATGGCATGAGAAGCCAGCAAGAGCAGACGTAAAGATCAGAGCCTTTGTTGCATCCAGCCCTTTAGGTGTGTTGAAGTACGCCTTGAACATGTTAACGACATTGCCGGCATTTGCCGAGATCCTTTTGACTATCTGTTCGTTTGTTTCTTTCCTTGAAAACAGTCCCATTTCCTCTCCTTGTTTTATACGCAGCTTTGTTATTACTATTTGTAGTTAATTGTCAACCTTTTTATTGTTTAAAGTTGACATTTGTCGTTCTGTTTGATATATTGCTATAGGCAAAGGAGAATATATCATGAATAACAAAACTAAAACCCTGGATCTTACATATATCGCTATAGGAGCCGTGCTGATCGCCATATGTTCATGGATCAGCATACCCACGACCGTGCCTTTTACCATGCAGACCTTCGCGGTATTCTTTATACTGGCCATACTAAACGGCAAGCGCGGGACAGTCTCCATCATCATCTATGTGCTCCTTGGAGCCGTAGGCATACCCGTTTTTGCAGGTTTCAGCTCAGGTCTTGGGATCTTGCTCGGAACAACCGGCGGCTATATAATCGGTTTCATTTTTATGGGTGTCATATATATCATTTTCACTCATTTTCTGCCAAATAAGCTGTGGGTCAAAGCCACTGCCCTTATCATCGGTCTTATTGCATGCTATGCATTCGGTACATGCTGGTTTATGTTCGTTTATGCCAAAAATGTCGGTCCCGTAGGTCTTATGGGCGCTCTTACATGGTGCGTGATACCCTTTATCATACCCGACCTTATCAAACTGGCTTTAGCTCTTACCCTTGCAGACCGTCTAAAAGGCGTAATAAAATCAGAGTAGTCTGTCGATCAGAGCAGCTATCAGGCGATTCTTTAAAATGCCGGGCAGCTGTATTCCGATACCTATAACGTATGTAGATATATCGCCGGTCTCAAGATCGGCGATATATTCTGTCATTATCCCGCATATCTTTTCCCCGTTTAGATATATCCTGTTATTCTTTTGATCAAGACTAATCTTTGCATCTATCTGTGATTCTATTACATCTGCTACAGCCTTTCCTATATCAGAAGCCTTTATCTGCTTCTTATCCTTAGGAGGATCCTTGATAATGCTTATATAGACTCCGCCCATTGGTGAGTCATAGTTTTGCTTTCCGTGAGCCACACCCGCAGTCTGGTGCTTGGCAATGATGACTTTCTTATTAAGAACGCTGCTTATAGCATCTATCTTTGCGGTCATATTCGTGGATTGCAGTTCATCAAAGACAGCTACCATGTTTATCTTTTCTTTATCTATAAGATAGCTTTCTATCCCCTGGAGAGATATGATATCGCTTGTTTTCAAAAGCATGTATCCCTTGTTTGTTACGGAATCGATCTCATAGCCTGAATCTCTCAGATCATTTACAACCTTCCAGATCGCATTTCTTGATACGTTTATCTTTTCCGTTAGTATCCTGCTCGATACAAAGCTGCCCTTATTCTGTTCCAGTATCTCAAGAATCTTTTCTTTTGTTTTCATAGTTATCCTTGATCTTTTTTATATGCATCAGGCTCATCTTCAGTCTGGTCCCGTCTTTCATCACAGCGTACATTCCCGAAAGCTCCTTTATATATGAAGCATTTACTATAGTCTTGTTATTGATCGGGAAGAAGTTATCAAATGCCACCAGATTGTTCCAGATATTGTCTATAAAACCGTTTGCGGTTCTTATCCTGCCGTCAGGCATGAATATCTTTATGGTATAATTCTCTCCCTGCATGTACATTATGTCTGTTTCTTCAAGATAGAAAGACTCGTTACTGTCCCTGAATTCGATAGTAGGGATAAGATTATCCTCTTTTTGCTTGAGTATCTGATCAAGAACCAGGGATAATTCGGCCACTTTTATCGGTTTATTGATAAAAACGGAATTTGGCAGCAATTCACCGCTGTTATGATAATCGATAGTAGATATGCAGAAAACGACAGGAGACAGTATGCCCTTTTCCCTTATTGCTTTTGCTATCTCATATGAAGTGTTCCCTTTATCGGTAACATCCAAAAAATAGGCATCGTACACAGTGGGGCTTTTAAGCAGTGCATCACTGCTTCCGAAAGTCTCGATATAAAACACTCCGGTCGTGTTCACTCTCTTGTCAGACTCCCTTTCAAGAAGCCTTTCCATCTGTTTTCTGTCACCGACACTACTGTCAGCAAGGGCTATATACATTTTCTCAAAACTCCCATTCGCTATTTTGATGTTTTTTGAATCTTTTCGATACGTTTTAATAAAAACGCATGTTTCATACTTTCTTCAAAAACTGTACACTGTATGCAGGCATAGTCACGTGACCCTGGGTTTCTACGATATCACCTGTGATTAAATCTGTCATCTGGGGACCTTCAATTCCGAAGTTTGCCGTGAATTCTGCGCCGTCTGCGTTGATCGCAACATATATCTTCTCGCCGTCAAGGCATCTCTCCATAACACACTGTCTGTTGGTCAGGAATGCACTCCTGAATGTACCGTAGGCCAGAATCTTCTCTTTCGATCTTATTGCTGAAAGCTTGCTGACCCAATCAGTCAACTCGTTCTCGACATAGGTGTCGAAGCATGGACGCAGTGCAGGATCGCCCTGAGACTTCTCTCCCTTCGCTCCCCACTCGCTTCCGTAGTATATGCAGGGTATTCCGGGCATCCCCATCAGTGCTCCGTACAAAAGCGGCAGATGTTTCTCGTTTGTGAGAATGCTCGCGATCCTTGTGACATCATGATTATCCACGAATGATAACAGATGTTTTCCTTTGTAGATTCCCTGTCCGTCCTCGCCAAACTGCCTCATAAGACTGTGCATCAGCTCAAACATGTTCATGCAGTTAAAGCTTGAATACAGGCCCTTGTAACACTCGTAATTTGTCGCGCTGTGAAGCATGTCGTCTCTTACCAGATCGTTATAATTGCCATGTATCATCTCTCCGATCAGATAAAACTCGTCTTTGAGCCCGTTTGTGAAGTTTCTGAGCCTGTTTATGAAGCCTCTGTCCAGACAGTAGGCAACATCGAGTCTTAATCCGTCGATTCCGAATTCGTCAACCCAGAATCTGATGGCATCAAACAGATAATCAACTACTTCCTGATTGTACAGATTAAGCTTTACCAGATCATAGTTGCCTTCCCAGCCTTCATAATAAAGACCGTCATTATAACAAGAATTACCGCCAAAGTTTATATGAAACCAGTCTCTGTATCTTGAGTTTTCCCTGTTCTGCAATACATCCTGGAATGCAAAAAAGCCTCTGCCCACGTGGTTGAACACGCCGTCAAGCATCACTCTTATCCCTGCTTCGTGTAAAGCATCGCAGACTTCCTTAAAATCCTCGTTTGTACCCAGTCTTACATCGATCTTTTTAAGATCCCTCGCGTTATATCCGTGCGTATCGGATTCAAACAGCGGTGAAAAGTATATTGCGCCTATATTGAGCCTCTTAAAATGCTCTATCCATTCCTTTACTTTCAAGATCTTGTGTGTCTGTATACCGTCATTCTCATAAGGAGCTCCGCAGAATCCGAGCGGATAGATCTGATAAAAAACACATTCCTCAGCCCACATGTCATTCTCCATCCTTTTTTCTATATTTTGTAGCAGATAAATGCATATCTTCCATATATTGTACTATCTTATCAGTGTATTATCAATACACGCAAAAAGAGACATGCATCAGCATGTCCCTTTTTTGATCGTTGTCTTTTTTCTTTTCGATAAACTTAGCAAGCTACCGAAAAACGTCTTATAAGTCTCTCAAAATGTTCATCATATCCGTGAACGGTTACATTTATCGCTTTATTAAGGTCAAGTCCCAAAACGCCCAGGATAGACTTCGCATCTACAATGAAATGCGTATCGGTAGAAGCATCTATATAGCAATCACTCTTGCCGGCCGCTTCTACAAAATCACGAACTTCCGAGGGTCTTAGCTTTATCTTATAATCCATCCCTATATTACCTCCCTGAAGACTAAAACAACTCTTGAAAAAAACTGTCTTCGCCGTTTTTTTCAACTTTTCAAGATTATACACATAAAAAGGTAATAAGTAATTATACAAAATGTAGATAATAAGTGCCGTTTTGCCCCCAAACCTTGTAAAATTTCATGGAAATCGATTTACAGAAGTGCTACACCAGCCTCTTTTGCCTTGTCAACAACATCCTGAGGCCACAGAGAACACTGTACTTCGCCGATATGCGCTTTTCTTAAGAAGAACATACATATACGGCTCTGTCCGATACCTCCGCCTATTGTATACGGAAGCTGTTTTTCTATGATGGCCTTCTGGAAGGGAAGATCCGCTCTCTCTTCGCAGCCTGCCTTCTTTAACTGGCTTATCATAGAGTCCTCATCAACTCTTATACCCATGCTTGAGAGCTCGAGTGCTATATCGAGCACCGGATAGTAAACGATTATGTCTGCGTTTAATTCCCAGTCATCATAATCAGGAGCTCTTCCGTCGTGCTTTTCTCCGTTTGATAAAAGATCGCCTATCTTCATGAGACATACAGCGCCTTTTTCCTTGGCGATGAGGTATTCTCTCTCTTTTGCGCTCTTGTCGGGATACATATCAAGAAGTTCCTGTGTTGTGATGAAGAATATCTCCCTGGGAAGGACCTCCTGAATGTAGTCATAACGTATGGCCATGTATTTTTCTGTCTTTCTTAAGACATCAAATACGGTTTTTACGACCAGTTTGAGAGTCTCTTCTGTTCTTTCTTCCTTGGTTATTATCTTCTCCCAGTCCCACTGATCAACATAGATCGAATGTATATTGTCGGTATCCTCGTCTCTTCTGATGGCAGACATATCGGTATACAGACCCTTGCCGGTCTCAAAACCGTACTTCTTTAATGCATATCTTTTCCATTTGGCAAGGCTGTGTACTATTTCGGCCTCTTTCTCGTCCTGTTCCTTGATACCGAATTTAACAGGTCTCTCAACACCATTGAGATTATCATTGAGTCCTGATGCCGGCTCTACAAATAGAGGGGCTGATACGCGTAGCAAATCCAATTTTTCTGCAAGTAAGTTCTGGAAAAAGTCCTTGACTGTCTTTATTCCCACCTGTGTGTCATAAAGACCGAGCTGTGACTTGTATCCATCCGGAATAATAATAGTTCCCATGATGTTCGCCTTTCTTATGATTATATAGATTTTAAAAAAATATTCTTCATACTACCACTGCGTTTTTTATGTGTCAATGTTTTTTTCACTGAATATAAGATACAGTGCACCCAGCGTAATACACACCTCGAATACGATACCAAAAACCGAGAATACCGCTGCTCTTAGTGAAGGTATGCTCATCAAAACATAAACCGCCGTATTTGAGATACAGTGAAACAGTACAGGATAGACAAATGAACCGTATCTTTCGTACACGCAGCATATGATGATCCCCATGACAGTGCCGTATACGAACTGGACAAGATTGCCGTGGCTTAATCCGAACAACAAAGATCCCGCTATCACCGCGATAGGGAGATTAAAGTATCTTCTCAGCCTGTTATATATGATCCCTCTGTGCACTATCTCTTCGGTAACGGGTGTTATTAGTCCATAGACCAGGATACCGAGCCCCAAAGGGAGCGAAAACTGAGTTGATGCCGTCTTCGTAAATGACTGTGACGTTGATGTAAAGCCTGTTGATGAAGCTATGACATTAACAAGTATCGAAGCAGATATGGCAAGTACCGTTACATAGCTTATGCGGCTTATCCTTTTATCGGGGCCGGGAAGTATCCTGGGATACTCTTTTATAAACGACCATATGAGAGGCAGTGTCGCCAATATCAGAGCCGTTATCCTGATAAGGACCGCCCACATCGTGGAATTGTTTGAAAAAGTATCCGAAACCTGCGTTCCGTACTGCCCAGTACCTATTAAAGACGCACAGCCAAACGTCACTATCTGGTTAAGATAGTAATATACGAACTCGGGTGAAACTATGCTGAGCGATTTTGCAAATGAGTTCTTTAGCATATACGGAGTTTTTGTGATCCTGTTTTCAAGCGGTTTTAACATGATTCCTCTTCCTGTAAGTTTTTATTGACAATGCCTCTTGGCAGTACTATACTCTGAATCGTTAATCAAATATCACGCTAGGGGAGCATATGCTGAGATTGAGTTTTTACTCTGACCCTCATAACTTGAACCGGGTAACACCGGCGTAAGGAAGCATTGACTGCGATAAGCAGTTACTCTGTCCCCTCTGGGTGAATGATGACCGTATGTGGTCGTACTATTTTCCGGGAGGTTTTTTTATGTCACAAGAAACAAGCATTTCTAACGCAAGAAAGATCACGGAAGCTGCGATAATGATCGCGCTTGCTACCGTTCTTTCACTCATCAAGCTGCTCGATCTGCCTTACGGCGGTTCGGTAACCATAGCCAGCATGCTGCCGGTTATCATCATTGCTTACCGTCACGGTTTAAAATTCGGTATACTAACAGGTTTTGTATTCGGAATAATCCAGCAGCTATTAGGCCTTAATACCCTGTCATACGTAACATCATGGCAGTCGGTAGTCGCAATAATCCTTCTTGACTACCTGATAGCATTTGCAGTCCTTGGCCTTGGAGGTTCTTTCAAAAACATCTCATCACAGCCAAAAGGCCTTTTACTCGGCTCTGTTCTTGCATGTCTTGTAAGATATATATGTCATGTAATTTCAGGCGCTACAGTCTGGGCAGGACTCTCTATCCCGACAAATGCGGCACTTGCGTATTCCATCGGATACAATGCAACATATATGATCCCCGAAACGATCGTTACCGCTGTTGTTGCCTACTACATCGGATCTATGCTTGATTTTAGGAGCGATAACATCACTCAGCTTGGCAGATTCGATAAAACTGGCATTCCCGTACTTAAGTGGATAGGCGGGCTCATAGCAGCCGCTGCTCTCGTGTTTGACGTCAGAACCGTCTTTTCAAACATCCAGAATGCCGAGACCGGTGAATTTGACGCAACGGGCTTTGCAAGTGTAAACTGGATATTGATAGCAGCTGTAAGCGTTATCGCCATCATAGCTGCGATCGTTCTGTTCTACATTTCCTCAAAAAAGAACGAAAAAGAATGATCATCATATAAGGAGGATCCCTATGAGTACGTGCCTTATTATATCGGGCGGAGATTTCTCTCCTATTCCCGCAACTATCGAATACGATTATGTCATTGCATGCGATCACGGATATGATCACGCAAGGACTCTCAAGATAAAGCCCGATCTCATAGTCGGAGACTTCGATTCCTGCTGTTCAGACGCTTCTGATTATGAAGACATTCCCGTTCGCGAGTTTCCGTCCCACAAGGATGACAGCGACACAATGTTAGCTATCAGATATGCTCTGTCTGCAGGATATAAACACATAATCATCAGCTGCGCTCTGGGCGGACGTCTCGACCACACCCTGGCCAATATTCAGTCCATGGCATTTGTTGCAAGCCACGGCGGAGAATGCGAGCTGATAAGCAAGTCAGAGTATTTAAGGACATTTACGGGCGGTATGATATCACTCCCCAGAAAGGACGGATATTCCCTGTCCGTATATGCTCTTTCAGATCAGTGTACAAATGTTAGCATCATAGGATCTGCCTACGACTGCGAAAACATCACCATAACCAACACATTTCCTCTGGGACTCAGTAATTACTGGAAAAGCGACAGAGTCACCATCAAGATGTCTGACGGCATACTTCTGGTCGTACAGTCCTTGTACGCATGATCTAAAGTTTGATCGTTTCATTAAGCGAGAATGAATAAATGAGCTTTTGTTTTACCTTCATTCCCGTTATCTTTTCAAGAGCTTCCCTGTAATAATCAAGCTGAAGCTCATATCTGTCTATAAGAGCCTGTTTTGATGAAACAGCATCTGTTTTATAATCCATCAGCACTATCTCATCATCTTCAACAAAGAACGCATCTATTATACCCTGTATCAGAACAGTTTCCTCGCAAGGGAATTCCTTGTTTAATCTGTCGGCACTTATACCCAGTACGAACGGCTGCTCCAAACTCAGCGCTCCACGCTTTGCCGCCTCGCACATCCTGATGCCAAGGTCCGACAAAAGGAATGATAACACCTTGTTTTTATCTACAAGCTCCGCTTCATCCCTGTCTATCCTTCCGCTTTCTATCTCGCCTTCGATGACAGTTGTGACAAAGTTCAGTTGACTGCTTTGGTCAAGGCTGTCAAGTCCACAACTGCCAGCAAAATCAAACAGTTCCATAACTCTGTGATACGCTGTTCCTCTGACAGTCCCGCTAACCTTTTTTTCGTCTGATACGAATGTCGGGATATATTTTTCAGGCTCATGTTCGGTAAAAAACTGGGCCGGAAGATCTTCGATCCCGTTGTCCGAAAGCTTCTCCAAAATGGCATTCATCTTTAATTCGGAAACAGAAGTTTTTGTATAAAGCTGTTCCAGATTTTTGTGTGGATATTTAAACGTGATTTTATTTTTGACTTCAGTCAGTGTTTCGCCGGATAAGGTATCATCTGTGATCTTTTCAATATCGGTATTAAGCTCTATCCTTCTTCTTTCCTTTGCAAGCCCTTCACTGACAGCTCCTCTTTCGTTCTCTTCCGCCCCGCTTATGAGTACTCTTACAGGGAAACTATCATCAATCGAAGAAAGAACAGCATCTAAAAAGCTTGAAAAACCGCTCCTTACATGATAGGGCAAAAGCCCGTTTTTGTCGCAAATACTGCCAAGCTGCAAAGCATTATACTTCTCAAGCATCAATTCCGGGTCTGATACACACGCTGTCATTATCAGCTTTTCCTTGGCTCTTGTCATGGCAACATATAATACACGAAGCTCTTCTGCGATGTCATCGAGCTTTATTCGTCTTGCAAGGGTATTGTATCTAATGTCGGTATGACGAACGTTCTTTACGGTATCCACATACTCAAATGCAACTCCCAGCTGTCTTTCAAACAGCATCCTGGCGCTTGTATCCATCTGATTGAATCTCTTGGACAGTCCGCTTACTATGCATATCGGGAATTCAAGTCCCTTTGACTTGTGAATGCTCATTATCCTGACTACATCGGCTCTTTCGTCGACCAGTGCGGATTCGCCGTAATCTATCTCGTAGCTCTGGATTTCGTTTATATATCTTATAAAGTGATACAGGCCTTTGAAAGAGCCTCTCTCGTACTGCTTGGCCTTTTCAATGAGCATGTATACGTTTGCTCTTCTCTGATCCCCGTACGGCAGTGACAGTATGTGATACATATACCCGGTCTCATCGATGATCTCTTCTATAAGCTCGTTGATCGGGGTATAGACTACCTTTTCCCTGTATCTTTTTATGAATTCCATAAATCTGATGCTTTTAGCTTTTATGGCGTCGTTTATCCTGTCCTGTGCCTCGAATTTCCCCTCAGAGATCGCCTTTATCGCATCGTAGAGCTCGCATTTTGACGCGGATCTTACCAGCGCTATCTCTTCTTTGTCAAATCCTCCGAACACTCCCGTTAAGACCCCGTAAAGCTCTATCTCGCTTCTGGGGTTATCCAAAACCTGCAGCATGCACAGTAGCTGCTTGATCTCAAGGGCAGAAAAATATCCCGTCTTTGAAGATATGAATGCCGGTATGGAAAATCTTGCAAATACATTCGCAAACACGTCATCCCAGCCTTTATTGCTCCTTAAAAGGATCGCTATATCGCTGTATCTGCACGGTCTGACACTGTCCTTTTCGCAGATCATGTATTTGCCCACAAGAGAGCGTATCCTGCCTGCCACATAGACAGCTTCCTGTTCGATCTTGCTTATATTGCCTTCATCATATGAGATGAGACAAAGCTCAGTCGTATGATCTGACCCCGTATCCGAATACTCGGCCATGGCATGCAGTCTTGCATCCTCGTCGTAATCGATATTTCCAAGGTCCTTCCCCATTATCCGCTTGAATACGCTATTTACGCTGTCAACGACCTCTGCCCTGCTTCTGTAGTTAGCGCTTAGATCTATGCGGATATCATTTTTAGCCTCTTTATAGGTCTCGTATTTTTCCATAAAGAGTTCTGGACAGGCTCTTCTGAAGCTGTATATGCTCTGCTTAACGTCACCGACCATGAATCGGTTGAATCTTCCTATGCTCTCTCCCGCTATGGATTCAAGTATCTTTTCCTGAACTAGGTTTGAATCCTGGTATTCATCAACCATTATCTCATCATATACATCCCTGTAATCAAGGGCGCACCTTGTCGGAACATACTCATCGTTTTCCTTTTTTAGCAGTATCCTCAGAGCAAAGTGTTCCATATCGGAGAAGTCTATGATCTTTCTTTTGTGCTTTTCATCTTCCAGCATGGAATCGTATCTTAACAGCACATCCGATAAAGCATCCGTCACCTTTGCATTGACACTCATTCCCTTAAGGATCGCATCAACGGGCATGCAGAAAAAGTTCTTTTTAAGATCCGTCACGATCTTTTTAACGCTTTCACGTATGTCTTTTGCCTGCTGTTTGCTCTCTTCAGACACATCCGGACTCTTCTTTGAGCTGAGCCTTGCAAACTCCGCCGTGGCAAGTCTTTCATAGTATTCGCTGTATGTCTGCGATCTGCCTATATGCTCTATAAGATCGAGGTCTGATAAAAGTGCATCCTTATACATGAAAGCACCGCCGGCACTGTCGGCTGAAGTGATGTTATACTCAGTGAGAAAATGCGCTTCATCAAGAAGTTTGGTCGCATATGACCTTAGTTGACTTCCCCATGCCGTATCAAGGAGTCTGTTTTCATCCTCGCACTTATAGTCCTCTCTTCTTTCTTCAATGTACTCCCTTACAAAGGGATTATTCCTGCAGACGCCGTAGGCATCTATTATTATCTCCTTGAGTGCCTTAAGACTGTTTCCTGCTGCAAATCTGTCGGCTAAGAGCCTTATCTTGTCGGCATCCTCGCTCTCAAACATCTCTTCTATCAGCTCATCGGCGATCTGAGCCTCCAAGAGCTTTATCTCTCCGGTTTCTGCGACTCTGAATGAAGGATCTATGCCTATATCGGCGAAATTGTTTCGTATCAGTGAAAGACAGAATCCGTGAATGGTGGAAATCTGCGCATTATGGATGAGAACAGCCTGTCTGTTAAGCTGCTCATCATACGGATCCTCAAGGAGAGCATTCTCAATCGCATCTTCTATACGGCTTCTCATTTCCGATGCGGCAGCCTCGGTATATGTAAGCACAAGTATCCTGTCTATATCCACGGGCGCGGTCTTATCA
Source organism: Lachnospiraceae bacterium (assembly GCA_016290615.1). GTDB lineage: Bacteria > Bacillota > Clostridia > Lachnospirales > Lachnospiraceae > Colinaster. The sequence continues at coordinate 22,802 of JAEEUS010000010.1, forward strand.
GTGATCTTTTCAATTATCCTCTTTACAAGAACCGTTGTCTTTCCGCTTCCTGCAGCTGCGGATACTAGTATGTTTTTGTTTCTTGTATTGATAACACGAAGCTGTTCTTCAGAGTATCTTATCTCACCCATTGATCTCAGCCTCCATATCCTGTCTCATCATGTTAAGCAGCTGATCATCATCCGTCTTTTTGAGCTGCTTCATCTCATAACCGTCCATGCGCTTGTCAAATCCGCATACTTTCTTATAGGCACAGTAGGTGCATGAGTTCTTTCTCTCATCTTCCTTGACGGGATTCTTTGTGATCTTTCCCGTTATGATATCATTGCCTATCTGTCTTAGCTTGAATTTTGCGAAATCGCTCAAAAGCCGCATGTCTTCGACATTCATGACTGATGAGAAGCTGCTATAACTGCCGTTTTTATTAAATCCTAAATTAACTACATCGGATTTTCCGTCTTTTATTCCTGTTATCCCAAGCACGTTTACGGGATCGTCATTTATAAGCCCCTTTGTCTTGAGCGAATCCTTTATCATGCTGTTTATCTTGTCTTCATCTGTCTCATTGTCGACATCAACGGTATTGTCGGCAACCCTGTAGTAAAGCAGGGCTCCCGGCAGTATTTCCTTGTCTTTGAAGCGCTTTGAGCTCTCCTTCATGCCCTCGCTCATATATACCACCAGCTGAAGCTGCAGCCCGTGATAGAAGTTAAGGAGCGAGAAGTCCTTGTTTCCGGTCTTGTAGTCTATTACCTTTACATATACGGCGTCATCGCTCTCAAGTGTATCTATCCTGTCTATACGGCCGTTTAGCTCCATCTTTTCCTGCTTATCAAGAGCAACATTTATCTCATCGAGAGTTTCTATCCTTTTAAACGGTATCTCAAGAGCGGATACCGCGTACTGACCTGCTTTTAACTGATATGTGAGCACGTCTACGGCCTTGTTTAAAACCCTGGACATTTTTTTGTATATATATCTGTTTGCCTCATTCTCAAACAGGATGCTTCCCGACTGAATAACGCTTTCTTCAAGCGCCCTGCTGATTATCTCCTGACTCTTTTGCGGAGTCATATCCGTCCACGAAAGTCCAAGTTCGGCTACAGTATTTCCGTATTTTTCAAGAACTTCATGGAAAATGCTTCCCATATCCCTGTTATCGATATCATAGGTCTCGCGTTCCTTAAGAGTAAGGCCGTATCGCAGAAAGTATGCATACGCACAGCCTGCAAACTGCTCCATCCTGCTGATGGATGCAAGCAGTCTCTCGCCATATAATATCCCCGCTATCTTTGCATCTATGCTCTCATCTCTGTAGCGGTAAAAGCTGTTACTTATGAACATATCAAGAAGTGATCTTGTACCTTCATTGCCAAGAGAGAGCATAAGCGATATCGCCTGCATCAGCTCGTCACGGTCCTTCTCGTTAAGATCATGGTCAGCATATTCACGAAGCATTGAGCATACGTATTCCTTTAGATATGCCTCGTTGCCGATATCCTCAAGTCTGTTACCGGTTTGAGTCCTTTGAGGCTCGAGATTTTTAAATATCTTTCTTATAACGGGAATGATATAGGCAGGCCTCATGCTCTTTCCTTCGTTATCAACGCTGCTGTATGACATATACAGCCTCTTAGAAGGCTTTACGAGATTGCTGTACATGTAAAAGCGCTGTATGAATATCTTCTGCCTGGGAGTGGGAGCCAGTTCAAGGTCCATGTCGTTTCCGGCGAGGTATTCGCGCTCCATATCTGAAAGGATGCTGCACTTTGAGCTCTTTCTGGGAACATAACCGTCATTTAACCCGAGGAAGAAGAGATATTTGACGGGTTTAAACCTGCTTCGTTCCATATCTCCGACTATCACCTTGTCAACACCCTGCGGTATCGTACCTACGCTTATCTCCTCAAAGCCTGCCTCCAATATGTCACTGAATTCCTCAAGCGTTATCTCTTCCTCACCCAAAAGTCCGCATATCTGCTCTAAAAGCTCCATAGTAAGCCTGTATATCTGGGCATACTCTTTTTCCCTGGTATAGTCGCCCATTTCTCTGAAACCTTCCTCAAAGAGCCTCAGGCGTGAATACAGATCATTCTTCTCATAGCACTCATATAAGGCCTTTACATACACATTTGCCTTCAGCTTGCCGGAAGGCTTTATATCGGCCCTTAAAACAGGTTCTATGCCCTCTATAAGAGCCTCTCTTATCCCGTTTATCTTATTGGCCAGTTTAATATCCTCGGCGGGGATATAGGACTCATAGCGGCTTTTGCCTTTAAGTCCGGTCTTTATACAGAAATTCTCAAAGATATCCGTATCCTGCGGATCAAATCCCGCTATACCGCTTCTTAAAAAACGAATAACGCTGTCTCTGTCAAAGTTTTTGAGTATCATCCTGAGAAGGCTCTTTGTATACTCAACAAAGGGATTTAATACAATAGCCCTGGTCTTGTCTATATATACGGGTATGTCAAAGTCCGCAAAGGTCCTCAGGATATGGTTCTCATAGCTTTCTATGTTTCCTGTAATTACCGCCATTTCGCGATACTGAGCTCCGTTAAAGAGAAGCTCTCTTATATTCATGGCCAGATGCCTTACCTCATCAGATATATCGCCTGCTTCATAGAGAGCAAGTTCTTCAGGGATATCCGTATATGTATCAAAAGGATATCTGAACAGATTTCTTTCAAGATGAAGCAGCCCCGGCTTATCCTCAAAACGGTGATTCTTCTCACAGACTATGTCCTTTTGTATCTCGATATCATTTTCCCTTGCTGCTCTCATCAGGGTCTCGTATGTTTTGTGAGTGAGCGCAAAAAGCCCATCCTTGCCGTTTTCATTCTTTTCAAGGGTGAGCGTTATATATACCGTGTCGCACAGCTTCATGAGTGCAGTCACAACTCTCATCTGGACCGGAGTAAAACCTGTAAATCCGTCAAATACGACCACGCTGTTTTTTATGAGCATGGACTGTTCAAGCTTTGCAGCAAGAAGATCCATGGATTCTTCCGTTGTTATATATGAATCCGAGATATAATCCAGAAAATCAGCATACAGCAACCTGAGATCCTTAAGCTTTGCCTTAAGGGCTCCCTTTGACTCGCTGAAGCTTATCAGCTTGTCGAGTTCTTCGGGTCCTATCCTGTATTGCATGAATTCGCAGATAGATGATTTTACTTCGTGAATGAAGCCTGTTCGCTTTAGATTTGAACTAAGATATGGAAGTCTGTCCTTTATATTTGCGGCAAGTCTTCTTAGGACAAGGCTCTTTCCGGTATCGTCGAGCACCAGTCTTTTTTCGCAGTTATTCTCTTCAAAGATTCGATGTGCAAGACGTAAAAAGCTGAGGACATCAATATTCATGATCCCTCCGCCTGCTATCTTTACCATATCAGCCTGTGTCTGCATGGTGAACTGATCCGGAACGATAACAAAATATCTCTTGTCCCGGTTGTTCTTTGCCATCTGATCTATGGTCTTGTATATGTATTCGCTTTTACCGGTGCCTGAAGCACCCGTTATCATCTGTAATCCCATCAGAATACACTCTGTCCCAGTATGCTGCGCTCCTTCTCCTGCCTTATCTGATCATCGATAGCCTCGCATGCGTCCTTGACTATACGAATATCATAAGCCTTTCCGCCCTGCGCTGTAAGCTCTTTCTTGATAGTTTCAAGATCAACACCCTTCTGCTCGAGTCTTGAAATGAAGTTTGCTATACCGACGATCCTTGCTATCTCGGGTATCTCATCGGCTCTTAACCCCTTGTAGCCGTCACCCTTCCATTTTTCATGATGATAGAGTGCCGCATTGCTTATCTTTTCAAGTTCAAGCTGGTTTATGATCTCGTAGCCAATATCGACATGCTTTTTATATACTTCGTATTCCTCATCGGTAAGCTCTGTCCTGTCCATATATACATCAGGGATACCAATCTTTCCTATGTCATGCAAAAGTCCCGCGTAGTAATATGTCTTTAGCTCCTCTTCCTTTCGTACGCCTCTCTTTGCGGCAATGAGCCTTGTCCAGATTGCGGTAAGCTCCGAGTGCTTTGCCATCTGGGGGGATTTGGTCTCAAGCGACTTGTACATTGCGACTAATACCTTAAGGTTTACGTCTCTTCTGCCGGCTTTTCCCTTTTCTATCAGTTCATTTAAGTTTTCCGTATATTTTCTCTTGTTTATCCAGTAATTGGTCATGCCGTAAACAATGAGGTTTGCGGTAGCCATAAAGCATGTCATGATATATACGAATCTCTCGCAGAATTCCTTTGAGTACATATCAACCATCTTGTTGTTGATATTGATCGCAAACACGACAGCCATGAACAGACAGCTGAACAGTCCCAGTACATTGCCCCATAAAAGTCCCAGGATGAAGACAGACAGTACAGCTATCATCAGTGCTATGAAGCATGCGATCTGTCCGAGTCCGCCCGATAAGACTATCGTGAGCACTATACCCGTGACTATGCCTATGCACACTACATCAACATAGATATAGGTCTTGTGAGCGCTTATCTCCGAATCGATAAACCATGCCGTTAAAGAGACTGTAAACAGAACGACATAGTTATTCAGTCCAAGGCGCGCTGAATAAACTATCGCCCATATCGTGGCGATACAGGCAACACGCTTAAGCCAGAGAGACATCTTGTCATCATGAGGTCTCTCTGCAAGACATTCAATTATACGTTCAATCAACTGTTCCGCTCTCGATATCATCGGCTAATATCTTTATCTTTCCTTCTCTTATAAGTTCGCACACGGCGTAGGCAAGCTTTGGCTCAAACTGCTCGCCGTTGTCATTTTCAAAAACATTTATTATATATTCCTTGGAGCACGGTTTCCTGTAGACTCTCTCCGAATTCATCGCATCGAGTGTATCCGCAACCGCTATGATCCTGCCCTCCATGGGGATCTCGTCGCCTTTAAGTCCCTCGGGATATCCTTTGCCGTCATACCTTTCATGATGGTATCTTGCACCGTAGAAGATCTTGGGATAGAATGTCAGCTCTTTTAGTATGTCAGAACCCCACTTGGTATGATTCTTGACTACCTTGTATTCCTCATCCGAAAGACCTTCACTGTTGTTTAATATCCTGTCCGGAACCGCGATCTTTCCGATGTCATGAAGGAGTGCTGCATTGTAGATTACTCTTAACGATGACGGATCGGCTGCATATCCGCTCTTTTCAGCTATAAGCTTTGAATATCTTGCCACTCTGAGCGAATGCTCCTTGGTATACTGATCCTTTTCATCTATCAGGGCGCTTACTATGGCAACCGAATCAAACATTGCCTGATCGACCTTCTCAAGCTCGTCTCCGAGTTCCTTCATGAGTCGCTTTTCCTGCGCATCCTGATCTATACGATTCTTTTTATAAAAAAGGTTCCCGACAAATGATGCCGCAAAGGTACATGCATACATCAACGGGAACGTAAATGCATATTCATCGCTGTAATGATACGGGAGCATATTTCTGACGGGAGTATAGAAAATGACTATGCTGAATACCTGAAAGAAGGTACACCACCCGAGTCCGACAGGCATTCCGAATTCCACGAATATGACGAAAACCGCCAAAAGCCCCCAGTAGTAGCTTATTCCGTCATTTACACCGAATAAGCCGTAAAAAGTAAGAACTATTCCCAAAAAGATTAGGAAATTTAAAAGAAAACCTTTTTTATTTCGTACACGTCTGCATATGAACGGTATCAGTATCAGTGCCGTACCGATCATATATGCAGACAGTACCATTTTTAATTGATCAACGTTTTTAAAGTTTACAGCGTATATGATGATACCGAAAAAAAACGATACCTTGCCCAGGGTTTCGTAATCGAGATCCATATTCTTCTCATATTCATACACCGTCCGGATAAGCTCCGGCATCTTCAATACGCTTTTCATAACAAAGTAATTCCGTTTATTCTTCGGGTCCGTTCTTTAACATGATATTTGTCAAGATACCCAGGATGAGCGCACATGCTATCGAGGTTATCGTAACGCTTCCAAAGTTAAGTGTAAGACCTCCGATACCTGCTATAAGTATAACAGATACTACAAATAAATTCTTGTTCTTATTTAGATCCACAGCCTGTACCATCTTAAGACCAGATACAGCGATGAATCCGTAAAGTGCCATGCAGACACCGCCCATTACACATGAGGGGATAGAATTTACAAATGCTACAAAAGGAGCAACAAACGCGATCAGAATAGCTCCTATCGCTGCTGCGATAATTGATGCAACACTTGCATTCTTTGTTATAGCCACACATCCTATTGACTCACCGTATGTAGTGTTGGGACATCCGCCGAAGAAAGCTCCGACCATTGAACCGATACCGTCTCCAAGTAAAGTCCTGTGAAGACCGGGATCCTTTAAGAGATCCTTTTCAATGATAGATGAAATGTTCTTGTGATCAGCGATATGCTCTGCAAATACTACGAATGCCACGGGAACATATGCTGCGAATATCGTAAGTATATAGCCGCCGTCTATTCCTTCACTGAAAGCTCCGAAAGCAGTCATGAATGTGAATGTAGGCAATGTAAAGAATGTTGACAGTCCGACTCCGTTAGCAACTAGTGCCTTGTAGGGCTCTGTACTGAGAACCTTTATGGAATCGATTCCTGCTGCGTTTCCGATAGCTGTAAGTATAGCTGCTACAACGTAACCAGCGAGTATTCCGAAAATGAAAGGAATGAGTTTTCCGAATTTCTTTCCGTATACTGAGCATGCCATTGTAACACCGAGTGTAACAAGTCCGCAAAGCAGAGCTACAAGAGGGCTTGCTAAAGCTGCGCCTTCAGCATCCTTAACTCCGCCTGTTACTATATCTCCTACTGCGTTTCCTGCAAGTGAAAGACCAATTATAGCTACTGTGGGTCCTATAACCACTGCCGGCATGAGTTTGTCTATCCAGTCAACGCCGACAAGCTTTACAACAAGAGCTATCACCACATAAACCAGTCCGGCAAAGATCGCACCCATGATCAGTCCAAAGTATCCGACAGCTACTGAGCTGGCACCCGCAAAGGCTGCTGCCATCGAACCTAAGAATGCGAATGATGATCCCAAAAATACCGGGCTCTTTTTCCTTGTGAAGAACACATAAACGAGAGTTCCCACGCCTGCGCCGAACAATGCCGCAGCCGGTTCCATACCGTTGCCTACAATGACCGGAACAACCAGTGTTGCCGCCATGATGGCAAGTAGCTGCTGGATGGCAAATACGATCAATTCGCCAAACTTGGGTTTGTCTTCAACCTGATAAATTAGTTTCATGTAAACCTCCCAAACACGATGAAATTTGACACGTGCACAGAGTCTGAAAAACCGACTCGCACACCCCTCCAGCGTTTAGGTTATCATAGGGATTTTTATTTGTAAAGAAGTTGTGATATATTTAATCTGATAGATTTTTAACAGCACCAGAAAGCCCGAAGGAGAGCCCATGAAAGAGAAGCTTTACACCATACCAATCAACGACGCTGTCAATGCCGATGACGAATGTCCCATGTGCTATATAGAGCGTTCCATAGAACAGGATCTGATGGATTTTGTTCTCGGAAGCGGTTCATCATACATGGAATCAGATATACGTGAAAAGACGGACGAGGCAGGGTTTTGCAGGACGCATTTTAAAAAGATGTATGACTATGGCAACACTCTGGGAAACGCCTGGATCATGAAGACTCATATGAAGAAGATGATGGATGAGATGTGGCAGGCAAAGGCTCTTTATACAGTCACCAAAAACGGACCTGTCGCAATGCTAAAGCGTTCTACCACTCCGGGTGCGAACGCATTCAGCGCATGGGTCAACAAGCGAAACAAAAAATGCTATATATGCAATGCTTTTGAGGAAAACTATGACAGATATCTGATGACTTTCTTTGAGATGTATTTCAAGGACAGTGATTTTAAGGAAAAAGTAAATTCCCACAAGGGATTCTGTCTTCCTCACTTCGGAGATATGTTAAACTATGCCACATGTCATCTTTCAGACAAGCAGCAGAAGGAGTTTTCCGATACCTTCTTTCCTCTTATGGAAAAGAGCATGCAGCGTCTGTACAAGGATGTGTCCTGGCTGATAGACAAGTTTGACTACAGATACAAGGATGCCGACTGGGGCGATTCTAGGGAGGCTCTGCAAAACTGCATGCAGAAGCTTAAAGGCGGATACCCTGCAGATCCCGTATACAAGCAACAAAAAAGGTCCACAACTCCGCCGTCGTCGACGTGTTGAAGACCTTTAAATCCTTATTAGTTGGCCGTGAGCTTTTTGAATGTCTGAAGATATTCGATTATCTTCTTGTTCAACTGCTCCGGCTTGAATGAGGGCGAATCCATTGACTCGACAGTCAGACCCTTTATGGTGTAGTTTATCATGTTCTCAAACTGATCTATATCCACACCGTTTCTCATGGCGGGCATCGAAAGCTTTGCCCTGTACTTATCAAGCGTATCTTTGTAGACCTTTATGGCTGCTATTGCGCCGTCTTCCATATCGCTTCTGTTTTCAGATATAGCATTTTCAATGAACTCATTCATATAAGGATAATTCTTGAGTACGTTTAACTTAGCAGTCTCAAGCTTCTCCAGATATGAAAAGTAATCAGTTTCCTCGCCGATTGTGCGTGAAAACTCAAAGCTCATATACTTTACGCTGTAATCTATAAGGAATGAATACAGACCCATCTTGTTGATGAAATAATGAAACAGAAGCCCCTTGCTTATCCCTGCCTCTTTGACTATATCATCCGTGCTCGCATGCTTATAACCGTTGATGGCAAATATCTTTAAGGATGCGTTGATCATCCTGTCCTGCTTCTCGCTCTTTAGGTCAAAAAACTTATCATTCATGTCGAATATAATCCCCTTTGGTTGACTGACATAGACAATCCTATCACAGTTTTTTAACGGTAACAATGCCCGAATCGAAACTAGTAGAAAACTTTTTTTGACCCACAATATATTGTATACTTGTTTTCTTTTACAAATTGAATATAATATTAAATATAGGCTAGTTTACATCATCTCGCAGGAGGATAGAGGGTATGAGCAAGTTATTGAGGAATCTTCTTGTCAGCCTTATCGCATCGGTAGGACTGTTCATAATAATAGTAGTCGTTTTGGAAGCGCTTGGCTTTGATACAGGGCTTGCAGATATATGCAACATGGACTGTTCATGCAAGTGTAAGTCACTGGATAAGAAAAACGGCACAAAGATAAAGCGAAACTATACGCAGATAACGCTTCCGGAAGAATAAGGATGCATAAAAAACAGGACTCGTATGAGTCCTGTTTTTTTATTTGTTTAATCTTCCTTTTTCGGTAATACGAATGAACTCTTAAGCGATACTATCCTGTTAAATACAAGCGCATCGTCTTTTGAATCCTTGGGATCCACACTGAAGAATCCCTGACGCACGAACTGGAATCTGTCATAAGGCTTTGATCCCTTGAATGCAGGCTCCAGGAATGCCTTCTTTACTACCAGCGACTGAGGATTCAAAAATACGTTTCCTGCATCGTCATAAACGCTTCCTGCTGCTTCAGCCTTTTCCTCGTCTATAAGGTTCTCATAGAGACGTACCTCTGCAGGTATTGCGGAATCTGCAGCCACCCAATGGATAGTACCCTTTACCTTTCGTCCGTCGGGGCTGTTGCCGCCTTTGGTCTCGGGATCGTATGTAGCATGTACTTCCAGGATGTTTCCTTTCTCATCCTTCACGCATCCCGTACATGTCACAAAATATGCGCTCATCAGACGTACCTCGTTGCCGGGGAAGAGTCTGAAATACTTCTTGGGAGGTTCCTCCATAAAGTCATCGCGCTCGATGTAGAGTTCCTTTGCAAAAACAACCTTTCTGCTTCCGAGTTCTTCATTCTCGGGATTGTTTATCGCATCAAGCTCCTCTGTCGCTCCTTCCGGATAATTGTCTATAACAAGCTTGATAGGATCAAGGATAGCCATATATCTGGGAGCCTTGGGCTTTAAGTCCTCACGGATGCAGTACTCAAGAGCTGCATAGTCAGCTATTGAATGCGCTTTGGAAACACCGCACATCTCAACAAACATCTTGATGGATTCCGGTGTAAAGCCTCTGCGTCTAAGTGCTGCTATGGATACGAGTCTGGGATCATCCCATCCGTCAACCTTTCCTTCCATAACGAGCTTTTTGATATATCTCTTTCCGGTTACCACGTTCTTAAGATACATCTTTGCCTGTTCGATCTGGCGTGGAGGATTCTCATATTCAAGCTCTCTTACGACCCAGTCGTAAAGCGGGCGGTGATCCTCGAATTCAAGTGTGCATATTGAATGCGTGATGCCTTCTATTGCATCCTCGATGGGATGAGCAAAGTCATACATCGGATATATGCACCATTTGTCACCCGTATTGTGGTGTGTCATATGCGCAACACGATAGATAACGGGATCTCTCATGTTCATGTTGGGGCTGTTTATATCTATGCTCGCACGAAGCACCTTTTCTCCGTCTGCGAATTTGCCGTTCTTCATATCCTCAAACAGAGCAAGATTCTCTTCTATGCTCCTGTCGGATGAGGGATCCTTCTTTCCTGGATGCTCGAAATCACCCCTGTATTCCTTTATCTGATCCGCAGTAAGATCCGAAACGTATGCCTTTCCCTTTTTGATGAGCTTTACGGCAGCTTCATACATCTGAGGAAAGTAATCCGAAGCAAAAAACAGTCTGTCTTCATAATCCGCGCCAAGCCACTGTACGTCCTGCTTTATTGACTCAACAAACTCAATATCCTCCTTGGTCGGATTCGTATCATCGAATCTCATATTGAATTTGCCGCCATACTCGTTAGCCAGTCCGTAGTTAACAAGGATAGACTTAGCATGCCCTATATGAAGATAGCCGTTAGGCTCGGGAGGAAATCTGGTATGGACGGTATCGTAAACGCCGTCTGCCAGATCCTTGTCTATCAACTGTTCGATAAAATTCCTGCTCTCTGTACTCATGTTTTGCATCTCCAAAAATAAATTATTTAAAAATAATAGCACAACGCACCGCACACGTAAAGATTATGTGGCCTACATGTATTTTGCGATAAAATCATCATGTGTCATCGGTCGGTCAAAATAGAAGCCCTGTACGAGCCTAACCTTCATGTTCTCGAGTACCTCGTACTGCTGTTTTGTCTCGATTCCCTCTACGCATATATCAACGTCTATTGCAGAGGCAAGCTCTGCGACCATCCTGATAAACGACTGTGAGTAATCATCCTTAGCCAGTTCCTTGACGAATGACTGATCGACCTTTATGACATCAAGAGGTATCTCTCTTATATGATTGAGTGACGAATATCCCGTACCGAAATCATCAAGAGCTATCCTGATACCCATCTCGCGGATGGATGTCATTATGCCCTTCATCCTGTTCATATCGTTTATTGCGAGCGATTCTGTAACCTCTAGCGTCAGATTATGAGGATTTATTCCGGTCTTTTTAACTACCCTCTCAATGCTTTCCACTATATCGTTCTGCATCAGCTGCACAACGGAAAGATTGACATTCACCTTGTATTCGGGATGTCCGTTGTCATTCCAGAACTTAAGCGTCCTGCATGCTTCCATAAGGACATGTTCTCCGATGGGATTTATAAGTCCAAGGTATTCCGCAAGCGGTATGAAATCTCCCGGAGAGATAAAGCCCATCTCCTTTGACTCCCATCTTACCAAAGCTTCCGCTCCGCAACAGGGATTTCCCTCTTTCTGTATGTCTATTATAGGCTGATAATATACCAGAAACTCATCTATGGATTCGCTTGTCGCATCTCTCATGTTCTTTTCCATATCAAGACGCTTGTTTGCATCCGATGTGGATCCCGTAACATACTTGGCGACTCTGTTCTTTCCGGACTTCTTTGCCTCATACATAGCAACGTCGGCTTTCTGTATGAGCTCTCCCACCTTGTCACCCTCTTCGGGGAAAACGACTATTCCCATGCTCATGGTGCAGTAGTATTCTCCGTCCTTTAAGATGAAGGGAGATAAAAAGACATCTTTTATATCAGATATGATGCGGTCAAGATCATCGAATGCCCTCGGATGAACGATCATTACGAATTCATCTCCGCCCATTCGATAGCAGTGATCCTCAAGCCCCTTGATCGAGCTTATGCCCTGGCTTATATCCTTTAAAAGTACATCGCCGTACTGATGTCCGAGCGCATCGTTGATATGCTTAAAGTCATCAAGGTCCATATATAACAGAGCTCCGCACTTATCGCTCTTCTTGGACTCATCGATAACCCTTGCAAGATCTCTTTCACAGCACAGTCTGTTAAACAGGCCCGTGAGGAAGTCAGTATAGGCCTGCTGCTCTATTCTCTTCTGATAGTTCTTCTTGTCGGTCACATCATATATGGCAAACAGGCACACCTTCTTGCCGTTTACCCATGAGATTACATTATGATGGATCTCATAGTTGAGTCCAGTCGTATAGTCATAGAATTCTATCTCTTTTCCGGACTCATGTCTGTCCCACAGAATCTTATCGAGCTCCGGATTTATCTTTTCCCTTGAAAACAGTTTCTTCATTATCCTGTTTTCAAAATGCACAACACCGTTGTTGTTATCCAAAACTATGATCGCGCATCCTACATGCTCAAGAATCTCTTCCAGTGATGCATAGGAGCTTGCAAGTGAGTTTTTCTGTATCTTTCTCTCTATGCTGCTTTGCAGTATCCTTGATGCATCTGCCAGAAACTGCAGCTCATCTATATGCCATGACCTTGCCTGAACGGTCTCGACATAAACACAGTACATGTCTTCACCGTATACGGGCATGGCTACAACGGCCTTTACACCTAATATGTCCCATTCCTCTATATCAAGCTTTCCCGTCAGCAGATCGCCCGAAAGTATGACAGGCTTGTTTCCTTCAATGAAAGGCAGTCTTTTCTGTATGTGGTTCTTGTCATATATGGGATGTGTCGAATTATCGCTCCACTGGCATAAAACGTCCATGGAATCCTTGTCGAGAGTCCTTACTACCATGGCACGGCTGGTATTTAGATATCCTGCCGTTATCGCCAAAAACCTTCCTGCGATCGTCTCGAAATTCTTATCATCGTTCAGAAGCTTTAAGATATCTGTAAGAGCGTTGGATTTGGAAAGAGACGTGGTCAGTTCTCGTGCATATTCGCGGGACTGTCTGTTCTCCTCCTCGTAGTGATATTCGGACATGCGCATGCGCATGAACTCATCGGCTATCTCTCTCAGAACATCGACAGCATTCAAAAATCCCGCAAAAGAAGTGCATCTGCTCAGTCCGCTAACAGAATGCATATCATCTGAAACACCTCCGCAGATGATGAATACATATCTGCATCTGTTTGCTGCCCTTATGGCGGTCGCCGCGACCTTTATATCTCCTGCGGGTGTATCCTCGATCACCTGGTCTTCGAGATTCTCAATGGCAACCCTTGTATAAAGGTCCCTTATCATGTCCTCTGTCACATATCTTGAGAGGATCTCCTTATCTTCATGCGAACATTCAAAGTCAAAGAGCATCTCCCTTGAATCCGACAGGCAACAAATATAAACGCCGGTACTTTTTGAATACTTACCCGCGTATCTTTTGATCTTGTCTATATCTGAACTAGTGTACTCTGTGGTATACATCATATAGCCTGCCATGTTCAAATTGTGATATACTTAATATATCATTTTTTTGGTTTTTTATAAAGGGAGCACAAATGAATTTTTTGCGCACGCATCGGGAAAAGATAAGCATGATTCTTATACTGCTGACAGCACTTGTCAGCATGAGCATATTTGTTTTTCTGCAGCCGTTCGGAGACGGACCCGATGAGATAAACCGCTACAAAGTAGTATCCTATATAGAATCATACGGTCATATCCCTGCAGGTGACGAACCTCAGATCATAATAGACGGCTACGGGGCATCATATGCATTTCAGCCCATCCTCACATATATGATCGAGGGTTTTTTACTCAGGCTCCTATCACCTCTTTCACTTTCCTTTGATGTAAAGCTCATTATAGCCAGATACGTAAATGTTCTTATCGGGCTGATAGGCGCATATTATACGATACAACTCTCAAAGCTCATATTTGATGATGAAACGGCAGCATATCTGTTTTCGCTTTCAGTTATACTGCTGCCTCAGAACCTCTTCATATATACATATGTAAATACGGACGGAATGGGCCTTATGTCCGTTATAATGATGATCTATGCCGTTATAAGAGGCTACAGATATGACTTTGACAAAAGGTCATGTGTAACGCTTATTGTATCCATTTCTCTGTGTCTTTTGTCATATTATAACTGCTATGGCTATATACTCATGGCATTTTTCGCATTCATCATATATTTCATTGTTAATAAGTCATATAAGAGCATGTTTGCAAAAGGCCTGCCCATAGCGTTATCAGTGTTTATTCTTTCAGGATGGTGGTTCATCAGAAACTGCGTCCTCTACGGCGGTGATATATTTGCATTAAACGCAAGAAGGGAATGCGCCGCAGCAACGGGAAACATATTGTGGCTTGAAAACATGGCAAACACATACCAGGCAGAAGGCTACAGCCTGTATGAGATGGTGTTTGAGACTGACTATTATACGCTTGTATGGAAAAGCTTTATAGCGATGTTCGGTCCCATGGCCATACCCACCCATCACTATGTATATATGGGCTTTAAATACCTAGCCTTGATCTGTCTATTTTCTTTACTCATACCAGTACGTTCAAAGATCATGGAATCTCTTAAGAGTTCATACAGATATATCATATGGGCACTCCTTATCATAGGAATGATCATTCCTGTCGTACTTGCCCTGTACTATTCATACACATGGGACTTCCAGCCTCAGGGCAGATACTATCTTCCCTGCCTGATTCCGCTTGCCATGATACTGTGCTGCGGCATGAATAAGCTCATATCCTGCATATGTGCATTCATCCAAAAACATGCAGGCAATAAAAAGGCCCCTGCTTACGCAAAGGCCTTCATATATCTCATGCTTTATTCATTCTTCTTTATGAGTCTTGTTATCTCGCTCTATAAACTCGTTTCCTACTACAAAGCTTAAGCATCAACGCTGTAGTTAGGAGCTTCCTTTGTGATATGTATATCATGAGGATGGCTCTCTTTAAGTGAAGCCGCGCTTATCTTTACGAATCTGCCGTTTTCCTTGAGTTCCTCGATAGACTTCACACCGCAGTAACCCATGCCGGATCTTAAACCGCCGAGCAGCTGGAATACGGTATCTTCAACATATCCCTTGTATGCCACACGTCCTTCAACGCCTTCGGGAACAAGCTTCTTTGCATTGGTCTGGAAGTAACGATCCTTTGAACCGTTTTCCATGCCTGCGATAGAACCCATTCCGCGGTATACCTTGTATTTTCTTCCCTGATACAGTTCAAATTCACCGGGGCTTTCCTCGCATCCGGCAAACATGCTACCCATCATGCAGACGCTCGCACCTGCTGCGATAGCTTTTGTGATATCTCCCGAATACTTGATACCGCCGTCAGCGATGATCGGTATTCCGTATTCCTTTGCAACAGCATATGCATCCATGACTGCTGATATCTGAGGTACACCGATACCTGCAACGATACGTGTGGTACAGATACTTCCGGGTCCCATTCCGACCTTAACCGCATCAGCACCTGCCTCGATAAGATCTCTTGTGCCTTCACCTGTCGCAACGTTTCCTGCGATAACAGGAAGATCAGGATATCTTTCCTTAATCATCTTTAAGCATCTTACAACGTTTGCAGAATGACCGTGAGCCGAATCAAGAACGATAACGTCTACCTTAGCCTTTACAAGCGCATCAACTCTCTCAAGAACGTTGGCTGTTATTCCTACTCCCGCTCCGCATAAGAGTCTTCCCTGTGCGTCCTTGGCAGAAAGAGGATACTTGATGGTCTTTTCAATATCCTTGATAGTGATAAGTCCTTTTAAGTTGTAATCATCATCAACGATGGGTAATTTTTCTTTACGAGCTGCAGCAAGTATCTTCTTTGCTTCCTCAAGGGTTATTCCCTCTTTGGCCGTTATGAGATTCTCGCTTGTCATAGATTCCTTGATCTTCTTTGAGAAGTCTTCCTCAAACTTAAGATCTCGGTTTGTGATGATACCTACCAGTTTTCTGCCTTCTGTGATCGGCACACCTGATATTCTGAACTTTCCCATAAGTTCATCGGCATCTTTAAGTGTATGTTCTGGACTGAGAGAAAATGGATCTGTTATAACACCGTTCTCTGAACGCTTAACCTTATCGACCTCGTCAGCCTGTTCCTCGATAGACATGTTCTTATGTATTATACCGATACCTCCCTGTCTGGCCATCGCTATAGCCATACGGTGTTCAGTCACGGTATCCATGCCTGCGCTCATAATAGGAATGTTTAGCTTAATTGACTTGGTAAGCTGTGTTGAAACATCGATTTCATTTGGTACAACCTCTGCATATGCAGGTATAAGCAGCACATCATCAAAGGTTATTCCGTCGCGTATGATCTCGCCCATTGTCTCTCTCCTTTCGCTGTTATGTTGTTTTGGTTTAAATATGATTTGCGTTCTAATTTATCACAACTAAATCACAAATTCAACCACATATTTTACAAATTATTTGAAAATTTTCCTCGGAGAGAAGTAACTTATCACATCGAGCAGTTTTTCGCCGGGCTCAATGAGTATCTTTAATCCGCCGTCATAGAAGATGGCGTAGACATTATCAGCATTTGCCTTGTCATGCGAGGTGAAATCCCTTGAAACGCACTGTCTGTTCTTGTACTCTCCCATCTTGTCGCCGTTTACCCTTACGATAGCTTCCATCTTGTCAAGCGACAGCGTCATTATGTGCTTTCTTCTTGACTGGCTGTAGATAGCATCTATATCTATCTCTTTTTCACAGTATGCATACTCGTACTCTACCTGGCTGTAGCTTCCGGCAAAATATCCGGCTGCTCCGAGTGCTACTGCGACAACAAACATTATAAGGCCTCCTCCGAACGTCATTGCCCCGAGTACCGCAATTGCACACAGCACAAAGCATATGATCCTGAGGATTGCAAGAGCTATATTAGTCCTGCACTTTACCATTACCTCTACTATCTCATCTCTCATATCTTTATATCTCCCTCAAATGAAACCTTCGCAGGACCTGTCATAAATACGACATTTTCATTTCTGTCCCACTCTATCTCTATGTTTCCGCCAAGAACCTTTACGTTTACCTTCTCATCCGTAAGGCCGTTTAATATGCATGCAACAGCGGTTGCGCAGCATCCGGTTCCGCATGCAAGCGTCTCGCCTGTTCCTCTTTCCCATACTCGCATAAAAACATGAGAACGGTCAAGGACTTCGACAAACTCGGTATTTGTCCTTCTGGGGAATCTCTCGTGATTCTCAAAGCAGGGTCCGATCTTTTCTATATCAAGGTCCTTAACGTCATTCATGAATACAACGGCATGAGGATTACCCATTGATACACATGTCATCTTATATTCATTTCCCGAAACGTTTATCGCTTCGTCTATGACCTTTTCATTATCACTTATGACAGGAACAAGCTTTGACTCCAGGATGGGTGAACCCATATTTACCCTTACCTTTTCAATCTTTCCGTCACCTCCGGGGAAAAGCGTCAGATATTTAACGGCACCTGCGCTCTCAACGCTGATCTGAGTCTTGTCTGACAGGCCGTGATCATATATATATTTGCCCACGCAGCGGATGCCGTTTCCGCACATCTCGGATCTCGAACCGTCGGCATTGTACATCTCCATCTCGAATTCGGCTGTCTTTCCGGGATTGATGAATATGAGTCCGTCGCTGCCTATGCCGAAGTTTCTGTTACTTAAGCTTATCGCAAGCTCGCTCTTTTTATCATCCGGTATATGTTCTTCAAATCCGTTCACATATACATAGTCATTGCCGCAACCGTGCATCTTTGTAAATTTCATATCATTCTCCTAAGGTGTATCAAGATATTCTAAAAAGTCTATCGCAGTCTCAAGATGCGATGTGTTTGAAATGATGATCGCATAACCGTTCTTTTGGGGGAACATGTTATATTCTTTTATCTTTGCAAAATCGGTTATATCTATACAGAGCGCTTCATATCTGCCTTCATAGTCCTGCTTGTACTCTTCCTCGTATCCTTCTATGCCGACCTCTTCAAAAGGAAAGTCATACCATATAAGCTTATCTTCATATTTATCCAGATCCTTTTGGGGAAGAATCTTTGTAAGGTCATATGCACAGTCCTGGGCTCTTGCAAATTTCATGAAGTCCTCATCACAAAGCATCACGTCAAGCTCTCCAACAGCCACATTCATGAATACCTTCTGAATATTGGTCTGGTTGTACTGATCGGCTGCATATACATCTATCAGATAATTGGGGTCTATAATGAGTTCTTCTTTCTTTTCATCATATGTCAGTGTTTTTGCATAACCGTCAATGAACTCATTGTAATCAAGAAGATCTACACTCTGGCCGTTTACAACGAGAACCTGAAAGATGCATTCCTTTCTGGTCGCAAAAAAGTGTATCACGCTGGCTAAAAGACATATCGCTACAACGCCTATAATAAAATGAACCTTATAATAGTAGACAAAGTACTTAACTCTTTCCTTGCCCGTCTTGCTCTGCCATACTTTTTTTGCTTCGTTCTTTATTTCCTCATTTACAGAATTGAATTCCTGGGGCATATTTCTACCGCCTTATCTATAATGATCTTACCATGGCCTTCAGCTCATCGATCGTAAACTCATAATCCGTATTGCAGAAATGACAGTTTACGCTTATGGGCTTGTTATCATCGATCATGGCCTGAAGTTCTTTTTTTCCTACACTTATAAGTGCCTTCTTGACCCTGTCCTTGTCACAGTTGCAGTAAAACTTAATGGGTAGCTCATCCGTATAGTCTATATCAAATCCCTTTAAAATGCATTCCAAAAGATACTCGGGATCATTTCTTGTTTCAAGCATCTTTGTAACGGGCTCAAGACTCTTTATATTCTCTTCAAGCTTCTCAAGAACTTCATCGCTTGCAAAAGGCATGAGCTGTATGATGAATCCTCCTGCCCTTTTTACACTCACATCATCCCTGTTCATAAGAACACCCAGACCTACGCTGGAAGGTATCTGTTCTGATGTGACAAAGTAATATGTAAGGTCTTCTGCAACTTCACCTGTCTGCAAGAGCACCTGTCCGCTGTAGGGCTCTTTTAGTCCCATATCCTTTATGACCTGAAGGTATCCGTTTCCGACAGCTCCTCCCACATCAAGCTTTCCTACACTGTTTGGAGGAAGCATAACGAAGGGATTGTCAACATATCCCTTTACTTTTCCTTTGCTGTCAGCGGTTACAGTTGCTTTGCCCAAAGGTCCGTCACCAAGTAGCTGCAGGGTCACGATATCCTCATCACCTTTCAGCATAGCTCCCATCATAACGGCTCCGGTCATTAGTCTTCCGAGTGTTGCACAGGCAACCGGGCTGAGTCCGTGTCTTTTTCTGGCTTCTTCAACTGTATCGCATGAGACGCATGCAAACGCTCTTATCTGTGCATTTGCTGCTGTCGCTCTTATCATCTTATCCATATCTTTACTCTCTAATCTTCTTTATATCTCATTTTGGGCTTTACGCATCTAGCCACGATGTGGATCCTCTCGCTTTTGTCACTTACATTTTCACCGCTGTCCGCATCGCTTGCTTCAAGAAATTCAAGGCCTGCCTGTTTTATAAACTGCTCCATCTGGTCAAGAGTATATCCTCTCTGAAGATGAGTCTCGCTGCTCTTTGAATACAGATCTCCCTCTTTTGAAAAGATAGTAAGATCATATTCATTGATCCTGTCTTCATCAGAATAGAAGTTTTCCCATATAAAGCTGTAATCGTCCCTGTTCTCTGCGATAGTGCAGTCGCCTATGACTTCGCTGTATTTATATACCGTATTAAAATCAAAGACAAAGATGCCGTCTTTGTCCAGATAGTTTTCAACAAGCTTAAAGGTTGCCAGCACATCTTCGTCGCTTAAAAGATAGTTGATGCTGTCACATACGCTCACTACGGCTCTTACTGTGCCGTAGAGTTCAAACTCCCTCATGTCCTGCAAAAGATACAGGATGTCACTGCCATCCTCATCATTTTTCGACATGGCGATCTGAAGCATCTCGCATGAATTATCAACCCCTATCATGTCATAGCCTTTTTTTGCGAGCATCCTTGTAAAAGTGCCTGTTCCGCATCCTAAGTCAAGTACGAGCTCTTTGGGAACATCGTATCTTTCAAAGATGTTTAGAACAAACTCAAGCCATTTGTCATAGGGTGTATCATCCATAAATATGTCATAACACCTTGCTAGTTTTGTATAACTATCCATTAAGATATCCCTTTAAGAAGTCAATGACCTTATCCATCTGCTCGTCTGTTCCCATAGATATACGAAGATAATCATCTATCCTAGGCTTATTGAAGAATCTGACATAGATGTTCTCAGCCTTAAGTGCTTCGAACAGTTCCTTTGCCTTTACAGACTCATGCTTTGCAAATATGAAGTTTGTCTTTGAATCAGCAAAACTGAATCCGAGAGCTATAAGTTCCTTTTTTACTCTTTCTCTGGTAGCGATGGTTTTTGCCGTTATGTCCCTAAAGTATGCATCATCCTTTAGGGCTGCCGCTCCCGCTGCGATCGTAACGGGATTGAGCGTATATGAATTGAACGAGAACTTTACATCCTTTAGATAATCTATGATCTTCTTTTGTCCGAACGCCATGCCTATACGGATACCCGCAAGAGCTCTTGATTTTGAAAATGTCTGAATAACAACGAGATTCTCGTACTTGTCGATCAGAGGTATGGCAGAAACAGCTCCGAAATCAATATATGCCTCATCCACGATAACTACTCTGTCCTTGTTATAAGCTATTATCTCTTCAATGTCCTCAATGGAAAGCTGAGCACCTGTCGGTGCATTCGGATTTGCTATTACAACTCCTCCGTTATCGCACAGATAATCCTCTTTTATAATATTGAAATTCTCATCAAGCGCCTTTGTTTCATACTTTATCTTATACAGATCTGCCCATACGTCGTAAAAGCTGTATGTGATATCAGGAAACAAGATCGGCTTGTCAGAATTAAAATATGTAAGAAAAGCCAGTGCCAGCACATCATCGGAACCTATCCCTACAAAGATGTTGTCGCTGTCAAGGTGATATGTCCTTGCAAGCTCGTCGACAAGCTCGGTGGCGTTCGTATCCGGATATTTTCTCAGCTTATTTGCATCAAAACTCTTTATAGCCTCCATAACCAGTGGTGAAGGCGGATACGGGCTCTCGTTTGTATTGAGCTTTATAAGATCATCGCTCTTTGGCTGTTCTCCCGGTGTATATGGTGTTACTCTTCTTATATTATCTTCAAAAGACATTTTCTTCTCCTTTTAATACATGATCTTAACGGTAATCAACGACCGAATCATGATAGGTCTGCTTAATGAAATCTTCCGTCTCCTTTGAGTTGAGCGCCTTGCTCAGCTGATTTGTTTTATCATTTCCCGCCTTGCTCTTATCAGTAACAAGACATATTGAAAACATATCGAGTATCCCGGAGTTTCTATTCTCGTCTCCGAGAGATGTTTCGGGATCTATTCCTGAAAGCATCGCTCTGTTATAGTCGCAGATGATGAGTCCGTATGCCGATGTATCAGGCCATCCCGCTGAAAAATCTACCTCTTCTATGGAAAGGTGATGTGGATTTGCTGTAACATCCTCCATGCTCGCCTGATAATATACATCCGGCTTAAGCTCGATAAGACCCTTCTGCTCCAAAAGATACAAAGCCCTTGCTTTATTGACATCTCCTTTTATTACAGCGACCTTTACATTACTTGGTATTGAAGAAAGATCAGTGACTGATCCTCCAAAAAGAGCCAGAGGTTCATAATATACTCTCTCTGCTATTGTAAGGTCCGTACTGTTTTTCTTGTTGTAGCTGTCCAAAAACACCTGATTCTCATAAAGGCTTGCATCAGCCTCGCCGTTAAGCACCATTGCATTTGGCTGATCATAGTCTGAGCATATGACAGGCTCGATACAGTAGTTTGTGTTTACCAGTGCCTCGTCTGCCTTTTTAAGGATCTCTTCTGCAGGGGCACCCATTATAGCGACCTTTATCGGTTTCCTGTCCTTTTGCGGCTGAATCTCGGCAAATTCCTGACCGGAAGCGGTCTGGCCTGAAGATGTACTCACACCTGATTGCGAAGTCACTTCAGATCCGATGCTTTCTATCTGAACCTCTACGGTCTCATCGGTATGTTGGCTTTTTCCGCAGGCTGTGAGTGAAACGCATATGAGACAGGCATATAAAAACGCCGTTTTTCTTTTCATAAAGCTATTTGTTCCTTTTATTACATATTAATAAGATAAAACCCGTGGCAAATTATACCATAAAGCCCGTTTGCCCTCAAGTATGTAAGGATATTGCAGAAATGTCATTTGCTAAATCGTGTTTTAACTCACGTTTTTGTCCAAAAATGTTATTTTAAATAGTTTTTGGACATAAAATTCCGCCCGTCATTTATAAGTGTGCTTTGGGGGCATATAGCTCCTGCAAGTCCCGTCATATCAACACATACATCGTTTTGGTCCCAAAATGATGAATTTTTGCTTGCAGGATTTCCTGCATTTTTGCGTTTTTCATAGTTTACATAATTTTGTATCTTGCAAGGATTCTTCAAAATGAAATTTTTGACCCCTTTATAATGCCCGATTCTACATATAGATTCAGTTTTTATGTAAACACCATATATAGATGTGTAACTTGCATGATTATGATATTTATTTGTCAATCTTGCAAAACACGATTTACCAATTGACACTTTTTACTTGCAAATGGTTTGTTATTTATTTCATACCACATCATATTGTAGTATCACTTTTGAGAAAAATGGCGGACCCCGTTATGAAATCCGCCATGTCATATCACATGTGCTAAATCATTCTTTAGCTGAATCGGCACTCTTTTCACTCCTGATATCTATCACAGGACCTCCAGTACCGTTTATGTAGTCACCTGTTATCACAACTCTTCCTATATTGTCATCCTTGGGGATCTCATACATGATATCGAGCATGAATTCCTCAATGATCGATCTGAGAGCTCTTGCACCGGTATCCTTTTCAAGAGCCTTTTCAGCGATTGCCTCAAGCGCACTGTCATCAAACTCAAGCTTGACCTCATCCAGTTCAAGAAGCTTTGTATACTGCTTTAATATCGCGTTCTTTGGCTCCTTTAAAATCTTTACGAGCATCTCCTTGGTAAGTCCCTGAAGAGTATAGATGACAGGAAGCCTTCCTAAAAACTCCGGGATCATGCCAAACTTCTTAAGATCCTCGACAGTTACCTTTTCAAGTATGTTCTTATCCTTGTCAAACTTGTCCTTTAGCTCTGCTCCGTAACCGATAGAAGTCGTCTTATGAAGGCGCTGCTTTATTATCTCGTCAAGATCAGGGAATGCTCCGCCGCAGATGAACAGGATGTTTCTTGTATTAACTGTGGTAAGAGGCACCATGGCATTCTTGCTCATTGCGCCCACGGGAACTTCCACATCCGCTCCCTCCAAAAGTCTTAAAAGACCCTGCTGAACGGATTCTCCGCTGACGTCTCTTGAGTTATTGTTCTTTTTCTTCGCGATCTTGTCTATCTCGTCTATAAAGACGATACCCATCTCTGCCCTGTCCACATCATTGTCGGCAGCGGCAAGAAGCTTTGATATAACGCTTTCTATATCATCGCCGATATATCCGGCTTCTGTAAGAGATGTCGCATCCGCAATGGCAAGCGGCACATCTAGCAGTCTTGCAAGAGTCTTTACAAGATATGTCTTTCCGCTTCCTGTAGGACCGATCATGAGCATATTTGATTTCTCTATCTCGATCTCATCCATCGTGCCTGTAGCCACTCTCTTGTAGTGGTTGTATACGGCAACGGAAATGACCTTCTTTGCATGCTCCTGCCCTATGACATATTCATCAAGCTTTGCCTTGATCTTGTGAGGCTGAGGTATGTTCTTAAGATCTATTATGGGCTTTTTATCCTTGTTAGCCTTCTTTACCCTTGATCTTTGCGCCATTCCTCCTCCGGCAAGATCCGCAAGATTTAAGAAGCTGATATTCGGAAATCCCCTTAAATACTTCTCAAACCTTATGCTGGCATCCTGAGGATCCCCTTCCTGCTTCTTTTCGGGTTCTTCAGGTGTTTCCGTCGGTGTCTCAGACGGAGTCTCCTGCGGTGTTTCATCAGGCTTTTCTTCGTTTGTCTGATCTGTCTGTTTCTTAAGATCCTGAGGATAATTCCATCCCGGTATGCTCTCAAACATCTTGTCCAGTCCCATGTTCTTTATAAGATCATAGGATCTGTTCATGCAGTCCTCACATACGCACAAATTGCCGGGCAGTTTTACCATCCGCCCGGCTTTGCTTTCAGTTCTGTGACACATCATGCAAACATCTTCGTAATTGTTGTTGTCCATAAACTCCTTATTCCGAAGGCATTACATCTTTGCCTACCAGTTCAAGAGTAAGCTTCTGTGACTGGTATGCTCCGGAATCATCTAACCTTTCTATCGTTATCTCAACAGTCTCACCCGCTTCATAATAAGCAAGGTTCTCCTGAAGTTTTTCCATACTGTTTATAGTTGTACCTTCAAACTTGGTGATGATATCGCCCTTGCGAAGGCCTGCTTTTTCAGCTCCTGTGTTTTCGTATACCTCATATACATATACACCTTCGGGGAAGTCATAGATCTGAGCCATCTCAGCTGATACGCCTCTTCCCGAAATGCCGAGATATCCTCTGTCTCCTTCGGATACGGCTGCTTTTGTCTTCTTTGTCTTAAGATCATCTATTATAGGCAGAGCCTTTGATATGGGTATCGCATAACCCATTCCCTCTACAGCGCTACCGCCGATCTTGTTGGAATTGATTCCTATTACCTGTCCTTTGACATTTAAGAGTGCACCGCCGCTGTTGCCGGGGTTTATCGCTGCATCAGTCTGTATGAATCCGTGTGAGAATTCTCCTTCGGATACCTCAAGCTCTCTGTCGAGTGCCGAAATGACACCTGTTGTTACGGACTGTCCGTATCCGAGAGCATTTCCTATGGCTATAGCGGGTTCTCCCACCTTAAGCTCATCTGAATCACCGAGTTCCGCTATGCTTATCGCATCCTTTGTACTATCTTCAAGATCATCCTTTGATACAGCTATTACAGCTACATCCATATCTGCATCGGAACCCTTTACATGGGCTTTTGACTGAGAACCGTCTATAAACTGAACTTCCAGAGTCTCTGCATCAGCGATAACGTGATTGTTTGTTGCTATCAGAAGCTCATTGTCATTCTCGCCGATTATTATGCCGGAACCGCTTGCTTCAGCTTCTTCCGAATACATCTGTCCCCAGAAATTGGTCGTTGCGGTGTACTTGTTGGTAATGGATACGACACTTGGCATAACCTTGTCAACAACGTCGGTCACATCCGTAACCACCGTGGTCACCTCGCCGACGCTCTTGATGGTGTCTATGACAGAGTCGTCTATCGCTTCCTTGTCCTTGTCTCTTGTAAGCTTTGAAAGGATATCCTTTTCGATTTGTGTCTTGTAAGCTTCCTTGTCAAATTCCTCGGTCTGCTCTTT
The DNA here is from genome assembly GCA_016290615.1 of Lachnospiraceae bacterium. Classification (GTDB taxonomy): domain Bacteria; phylum Bacillota; class Clostridia; order Lachnospirales; family Lachnospiraceae; genus Colinaster. The sequence goes on from JAEEUS010000010.1 coordinate 48,543, forward strand.
TGCATCCTTGGTATAGTATTCGACTACTCCGAATGCCACTGCGGCACACAGTCCGAATACAAGGCCTGATGCTATTATAACGGCGAGTTTTCCGAAAAATCTTCCAACTTTGCCAGTTTTCTTCTCTTGAACTTTTTCGTATTCGTTTTCCATAATGCTACCTCCTATCTGATATCTACAGAATAGTGAGTAATTGTGACCAAATTGTGTTTAAATTATATTCTTTTTATGAAATGAATCTAATCAAAATATCCTTTTTGTGAAGAAAATGCTCTTACAAGTCCCACAGGAAGCTTCTCATATCTGCATCCAAGCTTAAATCCCATGTACTTGCATCCGCAGTTAAATATGTATCCCACAGCCTTAAAGGGATGCCCCGATCTAAAAAGCTTTGAAAGGACACTCTTTACCATGCGTTTTCCTTCTTCGTCCTGACCGATGCCCTCAAATACTTCGGGGTTTTGAGCATGACTCACTCCATTGTCAAAGTTTCGCTTAAACTGCTCGATGCCGCTGTATTCGTGAGAATGATATACGCATGCATCCGCAGAATACGCTATCCTGTAACCTGCTCTTACAGCCTTTGCCGCATAGATCATATCCTCATTGAATATGGTTTTGTCGATAAATCCGCCAAGTTCGTTAAATATGTGCATGTTGTAGGCGCAGCATACATTGCTGCAAAAGAAAGCCTTTATCTGCATGCTCTCTATGTCTTTTGCGGATTTTATGATACTTTCTTCAGGATAATTGAACTGTCTTGTAAGCTTCTCAGTTACAGAACTGTTCTCGGATGCGAGCTGTCTTGCGTAGCTTGCAGCCACCGTCTCATCCTCAAGGGGCTTTACGATGTTTTCTATAAGATATTCATCCTTTGGAAGAGCATCCATTGTCATCATGACACAGATATCCGCATCGGACATCTTCATTGCCATGTTTCTGGTGCGCCCGTGGTCGAATTCTTCCTTTTTGATATGAGTAAGCTCAATCCTTGAAAGAATATCCCCATCATCGCAGCACGATTCAAAGTCCTTAAAGCAGGCCTCATCCGTGTTGATGACGATTATCCGCTCGGGCTTGACTGTCTGCCTCTCAAGCATCCTTAGAAGCTCTATGAAGCCATTCTGTGGCTTATATGTGGGTATTATGACATCTATGCTCATAATTATCCTAAAATCGCCAAAAAGACCCCTTAGGGTCTTTTTGATGCATGAATCTATCTGCCTGTATCTGACGATACCTTGTTACTGTACTGCTGTACCTGTGCCGAAACCTGATATGCGGAATCATCGAACAGGAAATTGTGTAAAAGCGTTACGTTCTGTTCAAGATTTACCGGGATTACGCAGCTGCCCTTGCTGCCCACGGTTCCGGTCGCTCTGTTTGATTCAAACGGGAAACCGTCGCTTCCGGTTATATTGTATTTTGTGACATTTGAAAGCATCGCAGTCATCTCGTCAACATCAAGTGATGTAGAGACATTCGGAAGCGCCGCATTCAGTATCTTGTTAAGAGTAGCGGGATCAGACTGCTTGCAGACATCCATGACAGCCGCAAGAACCGTACGCTGTCTCTGAGCTCTCATAAAGTCATCACCGACATATCTTATTCTGCAGTAGGCAGTTGCCTGAAGACCGTTTAAAAGCTGTCTTCCGGGCTCCTTGACTGCTATATAGTCAACTCCCTCTGTTGCCGTATATGTCTTTTTATCAGTCGTCTTTCCGACCATACTTATCTGATAATTGTTAAGATGCACTATCTCGTTCTGCTGAACATCGATATAGACTCCGCCAAGTGCATCGATAGTCTCGATAAGTCCCTCGAATCCTACCGTAACATAATCGGTTATGTTAAGGTCCATGTTCATGTTTAACATGTTGATCGCCTGCTCGGGACCGCCCTTTGCATACGCTGCGTTACACTTATTGTATGAGTCGTTGCCCAGGTTAAGATATGTATCTCTGTATACCGAACATAGTCTGATATCACCGGTATCATTGTTTATTGAAGCAATGATGATGGTATCGGATCTTGTTCCCTTACCAAGACTTCCTTCTCTTGAATCGACACCGAACAGGGCTATGTTCTTATATCCCTTTAATGTAACGTTCTCCGCTACGGTATCGTTCATCTTTGCCTTGATCTCTTCCTCGTCGATCTTTACTTTTGTTACCTTTTCGGCTTTGGTTACTCCGTATACTACTACTACAAGGAGTACCAGTACGAAAAACTCGGCAATAAGAAGAAGTATCTTGTTCCTCTTCTTTCTTGCTCTCTTCTTTGCCATTGCCCGCCTTTTTGCGGCCTGTGATGTTGCCATAGTTATATACTCTCCGTTCTTTTACTTTAATACGCGTTCTTAAATCCCTTGAATATGGTCAGAAACAGTATCTTGATATCAAACCCGAACGTCCAGTTCTCGATATAATAGAGATCATAGCTTATTCTCTTATGTATTGAGGTATCTCCCCTGAAGCCGCAAACCTGGGCCCAGCCGGTTAGTCCCGGTCTGACCTGGTGCTTTATCATGTATCGGGGTATCTCCTCTTTGAACTGTTCGACGAATTGCGGTCTTTCGGGTCTGGGTCCGACCAGACTCATGTCCCCTTTTAGGATATTGAATAGCTGCGGCAGTTCGTCAAGATTGAACTTTCTCATGATCCTTCCGCTCTTTGTGACTCTCGGATCATCCTTGACTGTCCAGCCCTTCTGCTCCTGCGCAGCATCCTGAACACGCATCGTTCTGAATTTATATATGTTAAAGGACTTGTTGTGAAGTCCTATTCTTTCCTGCTTGAATATTACAGGGCCCTTGCTTGACAGCTTCACTATCAGTGCAAGTATGAGTAAAACAGGTGACAATACTATAATGCCGACAAGCGAGAGAACAAAGTCGCAGATTCGCTTTATAAGAGCATTGAATGTATTGGACAACGGAACATATCTTATATTAATTACCGGCAGTCCGTCAAGTTCCTCTGTATAGGGGCGGTTCGGTATGAGACTGCTGTAATCAGGGATGAACTTGGTATGCACACCTGATTTTTCACATTTGCTAACTATATCCGCTAGGATATCGTAATCTGAAAGCGGCAGCGCTACTGCAATCTCGTCCAATGTCGCATCGGGAAGGATGACATCTATATCCTCGATCACCCCGACTACTCTGACGCCCTTGTATACAGTACCTATAGGTACATTGTTATCAAGGATGCCTCTTACGACATAGCCCCACTGAGGGTTGTCATTTATCCTGTTTATATATTCTTCCGTAGCTCTCGAATAGCCCACAATAAGGATATACTTAAGATTGTATCCCTTCTTTCTGAACTTTCTGAGCACGGATCTTATTATACATCTTATCGCAAAGGCAAAGATGGTATTCAGAACAGCAAATATCGCAATAAGTCCACGGGAGAAATCCTCGACTTTAAACAGCGTGATGCTGATCATGAATGCTGCTATGCCGATCGCATTGGCTCTCAGCACCGTCGCAAGCTCGGTCTCAAGTCTCTGAGAACGCTTGGGCGCATACATTCTGTTCATATAATATATGATCAGATATCCCGGCACTAAAAAATACAGTGCAGAGAAGTAGAATGCGGGCGGATGCGCCAGTGTCGACCCATCGGAAAGGAATCCTTCAAACTTAAGGAACCAAGCGAGTAAATATGAAGCGGCAACTACCAGTCCGTCTAAAACAATGTGAAGTTGATTAAAATACTTCTGATTGTCTTTAATCATTACTCCCCATTACCTTTCAAAGTCAATAAAAAACACCTAACTAATTGATTATACCAATTTTAGCCTATACAAACAAGCGTCTGATGATATTGACCCAAAGCAGTATCTGTATCTTTATGTAATTTGCAAAGTAACGCATCTTAAAGCCAACCTTGTGCTCTTTTGTCTTTTTTGAAAAGCAAAGCTTGAATCCCTGTATCAGACCCGACAGATATACAGTGCCGTATCCCTTTAACAAAAAGAAGATTATCTTTATCAGAAAACCTGTTATCAAGAAAGGCAGGTTTATGATCAGCTGAACAAAAGGCATGTTCTTGTATATGATATATATACTGTTTCTGCTGGCAAGCCTTATCTTGAATTCGTTATATCTGGAACCGCTGAATCCGCTTCCGGCATGGAAGCACACTGCAGATGCGCAGTAGATATTCTTATATCCTCTGATAAGAGCCCTGTAGCCTACATCCACGTCTTCAAGATATGCGAAATGCTCTTCATCAAACATCCCTATCTCGTCAAATATCTTCCTTCTGTATATGGAAGCTCCGCCGCAGGCAGAAAATATTAAACAGTCCTTTTTTGCTACATCACTGACTTTCCTGTTCTTATAGGCTGCATATGCCCATCCGAGCGCACAATAGTGATCTCCGGTTCCGTCCAAAAGCTCAGGCGACTTCATCTGACACATCTTGGAGTTTACGGAAAAATTCTTTTCGTCACTGTCAATTGCATTCTCAAGATTTATAATAAAATCCCCATCTACCGTTATATCATTATTTAACAGGAGTACAAACTCCGTATCGGAGGCTTCAATGCCTCTGTTTACCGCATAGGCAAACCCGGTATTCTCATCTAGCTTTATGAGCTTAAGATCAAGTCTGCTCTCACGCTCCTCAATCTGCTTTACGCTTCCGTCATCGGATCCGTTATCGACAACGATCACTTTGATCCTGTCAAAGGCATCCGTTGTCTGCTCCAGAGAATCAAGACACGGGATCAGATAATCTATTCCGTTGTAATTCGGGATTATAACGGTCGTACGTATCATGAAAGCTCCTCTAGTGACGGCTCGTAGAATACTCTGTAGCCCTCCATCTCACACTGCTTGCAAAGCTCATAGCTTAAGTTCTGAATGATAAAATCATCTATGCCCTTTGTATATATGAAATCTCTCATATCAATGTAGGCTGAATCACTATTTGTTAAATCACGGGTAAATATTTCGCGGTATTCAGTCTTTTCTGCTATCTTTGAAAGAGCTTCTAAAAGCTCCTTTCTTACGAACATAAAGCGCACATCAACGGCAACCGCATCCTGCTGAAGAATATTTCTGTGCATGTATCCGGAATAGTTAATATTTGCTCCCTCAAGCGGACAGGTCCTTGTTTCGTCAATGATACCGCCCGTTATTTTTCCGCGTTTGATCAATGGTCCACCGACTATTCCGATATCAAATCTGTTTTTGAATATATCTGCGACGCCCGTCATGTTTGTGCCGGCATTGATCTCTCCGCCGGTCCCGTTTAATGCACCGTAGATCACTCTGAAAAATCCGTTGTGCTTTGTATCAACCACCGCACCGTTGACATTCCAGTTTCTTAAAAAGTCGGCAACAGCTCTTTTTCCGGCCTCATAAGCATATTTCTTGCTCTCGGGATTTGAGGATGTGGATTTTTCATGACATCTCCAGTGATAGAGTACCTTTCCGATATGTCCGATCGGCTTGTCGCTCATCCTGTATGCCCTGAGCAAAAGGTCATGATCCTGGGCTCCGTCAAATTCCTTTCTGAGCTGAAGCTTCTTGATAAGAGAAGCTTCCATCATCATGAAATGACAGATATAGTTGTTTGAAAGCAAAAGATCCAGATTAAATTCAGGTTTGAAGTTTGGTTCAAAGAAGTTTTCGGCGCAGGTATCGCATTTATCCTCATCCGAATACACAAACGCATACCTTATACCGTCTTTCTTGGCATCTTCGATCTTTCTTGCAAATTCATAAAGCGCATTTTCTGTTAAAAGGTCGTCATGATCGAGCAGTCCTATGTACTGACCGGATGCAACCCTTATTCCTGCATTTGTATTCTCGGAAATACCGCTGTTATTTGTATTCTTTATATATGTTATCCTCTCGTCCTCAAAGCTTCTAACTACCTTTTCCACTTTGTCAGATGAGCTGGCATCGGCAATGATCAGTTCAAATCCGGGATATGTCTGGTTAAGGACTGATTTGATCATGGCCCTTGCAAAGACCTCGTTGGTCTCATATGTAGGCACAACAATAGAGAACCTCGTTCTGATGTCAAAACGAGCTTCTCTCTGTATCTTTGCCTCGGCCTCGGATATACCTCTGTATTCGTACTTTCTCGAGTCATCGCTCAGTCTCTCGACAGACGCATACAGGGTATCCTTAAGACCGTTCTTCTTCATATAGTTGTATGCTTTTCTGAAATTATCACTAAATCCCATATTAAAGTAATGCTTTTACTGCATCGGTAAGAGCGTTGTTCTTTGCTGTAGCATCATCTAAGCTGTTTCCCTTAACGCCCATGTAGAACTTGAGCTTAGGCTCGGTTCCTGAAGGTCTTGCACAGCACCATGCATCATCCTCAAGATCGAAGTAAAGTACATTTGACTGAGGAAGACCTGTTGAAGTGGTGTCGCCCGTTGCCATATCCTTTATAACATCTCTGTCATAGTCTCTGAACTTGAGCACCTTGAGATCTCCGAGCATCTTAGGCGGATTGTTTCTTAACTTCTCCATTATCGCAGCGATCTGCTTAGAGCCTTCAACACCCTTTAATGTAAGAGAATACTGAGTCTCCTTGAAGTAGCCGTATTCCTCGTACATCTCTATCATGCGATCCCATACTGTTTTTCCGTTGGCCTTGCACCATGCTGCAACTTCACAGAGAAGCATAACAGCCACGATGGCATCCTTGTCTCTTGCATGAGTTCCAGCAAGACAGCCGTAGCTTTCTTCAAGACCGAATACATAGTTGTGATCGCCCTTTTCAAGAGCCCACTTGATCTGTTCGCCGATATACTTAAATCCTGTCAGAACCTCAACAAGATCGACATTATACTTCTTAACTATCCTGTCTGCCATGTTTGTCGTAACTATCGTCTTAACAAGCATCGGATCCTTTGGCATTGTTCCGGTAGCTGTTCTCTCGCTTAAGATATAGTCTGCGATGAGCATTCCCGACATGTTTCCTGTAAATGAAACATATTCTCCGCTATTTGTATCATATGCATAGATTCCAAGTCTGTCGGCATCGGGGTCGGTAGCAAGAACAATATCAGCCTTTACCTCTTTTGCTAGTTTGAGAGCCAGTTCAAATGCCTTCGGATCTTCGGGATTAGGATATTCGAGTGTTGTAAAGTTCGGATCGGGCATCTCCTGCTCGGGAACCACGTAAACGTTCTTGAATCCGATCTCTTCAAGTATCCTTCTTGCAGGCACGTTTCCTGTTCCGTTAAACGGTGTATAGACTATCTTGATATCATCAGCAACCTGCCTGATTATCTCGGGATGGATTATCTGCTTCTTGAGCTCTACCATGTATGCATCATCGATATCCTTGCCGATTGTTTCGTATAATCCGGCCTTTATTGCCTCATCCTTCGGCATTGTCTTTACGCTGTTGTAATCTGTAACGGCTCTTACTTCGTTTATTATCTCCTTGTCTCTGGGAGATGTTACCTGAGCGCCGTCTTCCCAGTATACCTTGTATCCGTTGTATTCGGGCGGATTGTGGCTGGCTGTAACGACTATTCCGGCTGTACATCCGAGTGTACGCAGAGCAAATGAGAGCTCGGGTGTGGGTCTTAATGCATCAAACACATATGCCTTTATGCCGTTTGCTGCAAGACATAAGCCCGCTTCATCAGCAAACTCGGGGCTCATGCGTCTTGAATCATATGCGATAGCAACTCCCTTTGCCTGTGTTCCGGCCTTAAGGATGTAGTTTGCAAGTCCCTGTGTTGCTTTTCTGACGGTATATATGTTCATCCTGTTGGTTCCTGCACCGATTACGCCTCTCAGGCCGCCGGTACCGAACTCAAGATCCTTGTAAAATCTGTCTTCTATCTGTGCTTCATCCGCTTCTATGGCTTTAAGCTCTTTCTTTGTCTCATCGTCAAAGTAGGGATCATTAAGCCAGAAACTGTATTCCTCCATATAACCCATAATTTGTACACCTCCGTTCGGTAATATATATTTGGTATTATATCATACTCTTAGCGAGTAATCACTTCTGTCGAGTGAAAAGTTTACGTTGTAGTAAGGGTCTCCCGCCTCAAGATCCTCTTTCCATTTTTCCCTGAATCTTGCGCTCTCTTTTTCGTAGCGCTTTGCTTTTTCTCCGTTGTCATCAAGGCCTCTTGATATTGACTCAAAGTGATACAGCTCCGCAAAAGGAGTAAACACATTTAAAAGTCCCTCGTGTCTTAGCTTTAAGCAAAGATCCACATCGTTTAGAGAGACTTCAAAGCTCTCATCAAGACCGCCGACCTTTTCATACAGTGATTTCTTTACCATGAGACATGCTCCGGTTACCGCAGAAACATTCTGTGCATAGCAAAGCCTTCCCATATATCCCAAGTTTTCCCTTGACTGGCCGTAATGAGTATGTCCTGCCGTTCTGTGAGCTCCGAGTCCGATGACAACGCCTGCATGCTGGATGGTCTTGTTCTCATAGTAGAGCTTTGCTCCTACTGCTCCCACATCGCTTCTTTGAGCATACATGAGCATCTCTTCAAGCCAGTTGACGGTTATCACCTGTACATCGTTGTTAAGTAAAAGGATATATTCGCCTTCAGCCTTTGATACGCCAAGATTGCAGATCTTTGAGTAATTGAATCCGCCCTCGTATCTGATGATCTTTATGTTATCGCACTCGATCTCTTTGTAATAATCAAATATCTCCTTACTCTTTGAGTTATTCTCGACTATTATGATCTCGTAGTTGTCGTATGTTGACTTTTCCTTTATCGACGTGATGCATCTTTTAAGATCATCGATGTGATCCTTGTTGGGTATGACGATCGAGATAAGCGGATTGCCCTCTATCTCATAGCTTATCTTGAATATCGTCTCAAACGCTCTTGTCGAGCTGATCCTGAAATTCTTATATCCGTGGCTTCGCAGACTGTCAGCAACGGCTCCTCTTGCCGCTTCTATGGCATAGTCCTTTGCCGTTATGTCGCTAGCGACACTTCCCGCATGCGCTCTCCAGTAATACATGAGCTTAGGGATATGCACTATATTCTTTGCCCTGTCGGTAAGCCTGAGTATCATATCATGATCCTGGCTTCCGTCAAATTTGCTCCTGAACAGCTCAGTCCCCTCTAAAAGCTCTCTCTTAAAGCAGCTGAAATGACATATATAGTTATTGGCTCTTAAATTGTCAGGTGCATAATCGGGCTTGAAATGCATTGTAAGCATCCTGTTTATATCATCGCCCGCAAATGTGGTCTCATCGCAGTACAGATAGTCTGCGTCTTTTTCGTTTATCGCCTTTGCATACTCAAAGAGCACGCTCGGATGAAGTATATCATCGTGATCAAACAGTGCGATATACTCTCCCTTTGCCATCTCCAGGCATTTATTGGTATTTCCAGAAATACCCTCGTTCTTTTCAAGTTTTTTATAGCTTATCCTCTCATCGTCTTTGGCCAGATCAAGGCAGTACTGACCGACATATGAGTGTTCTGCATCAGATCCGTCCGCAAGGCACAGCTGCCAGTTTTTGTATGTCTGATCCTTAACCGATCCAATCATCGCACTTAAAAAGTTCTGAGGCGTATTGTACAGAGGAACAAGTATGCTTATCAAAGGTCTGTATTCAAAAGCATACTCCTCCTGTTTTTTTCTTTCCTCTTGGCTCGGAAAGCTGTTCGTGCCATAGTTTTTCATGGCAAGCTTTTCGCGCTTTTTATACTTTATCTTTGCGACTACTCCTTTAAAGCCTCCGCAGTTTTTAAGTCGTGAAGCCTGACGCGACGCAAAGTGAAAGCACTTTCTAAGGCCTTTTGTCGCCTTCCAGAGTGAATTGTTGTGTATCCTGTCAAGACGAAACTGCAGATAGTCGTTTTCTTCCTCAAGCTGCGCAACACGGCTTGCAAGATCCGCGCTCTTTATATGCTCTTTTTCATATAATTCCTTATAATCCATATCCTACTTAGTATTGACCCTTATATATTTATTCGTCTCGTGATATAGTTTCAGTCTGCTGCATCCGGATTCGGCAAGAACTGCGATCCTGTATGTGTCCTTGGGCAGTTTCTTAAGATCGAGGCTGACACTGAACCCGCACATGAGAGCATATTCCTCCGGATCGAGGTTGATCTCAAGATCAGGTCTGTATACAGCGGGGGCATGCATGATGAAGCTGTGATCCTTTCCTTTGAGTATGATGCTTCGCCTCATTAATGAATTATCGCTTCCTGCCACATATGCATAGCCGCTTATCAGTGCTGTTGATGAGTTCTTTGCACTAATATCTTCAAATCTCTCAAGACTTCCCGCATATTCAAGGCTGACCATCAGGCATTCGTTGTACCACCTGTCCTTTATCGTCTTTGTAAAAGGCTCAAGTACTCCGTCACTTGTCACATCCCTGTAATCGTACTCATATATGAATGAATAGTTGTTATCCAGAATGTCCCTGCAAAAATGCACTGACATATATGGATCGATCCCGTACAGAGCGGGATGTCTCTTGTAGAGAAGCTCTCTTTCCTCGTTAAGCCTGCTCAGCTTATCCTCGGTATCATCGCTGCCTCTGCTCATCGATTCATAATGCCACAGGTGCGTATTGTTGCAGACCGCGTTATGATAATTGCTCTCGTATAATCTGAAGCACAGATCAACGTCATTAAATGCCACCTCGAGCTCTTCGCTGAAGCATCCGACCTCTTCAAATTTGGATTTAGCGACCATTAGGCACGCGCCGGTCACTGCGATACAATTGTGAACGCCGTTATTTAAATCCATGTAGCAGTGTGTTCTGTCGTCCTTAAACTGCAGCTTATGGACCGGTCCCAGGCGTATATTCGATATTCCCGCATGCTGAATCAGCATTGATGAAGGATAGGTAAGCTTTGCTCCTACAGCACCCGTATGTTTTCTTTTTGCGACCTCGAGCATCCTGCTCATCCAGTGGCCTTCTCTTATCTCTATATCATCATTCAGAAAGAGAAGATAGTCTCCGTCGGCATCCCTTGCACCCATGTTGCACATGCGTGAGAAATTGAACGGCTGGGGCTTGTAGATATATCGGATAAGCGGTTTTTCCACATTATTTTCCACATATCCACCGTCTACTAAATCTTGTTTTAATGCATCAAGCAGCCCCTCTATTTTGCATTTATTCTCTTCAGCACTTCCGTTATCAACAACGATTATCTCGTATTTTGCATCCCTTGTCAGCTTTATCAGAGACCTTAAACAGGTTTCCAGGGTCTGTACATTATCCTTTGATGGGATGATGACAGAAACAAGATCACTGCTGTCTTTTTCAATGCATTTTGCGGCATGTTTTTTCCTTAGACTGTTAAACTCCTTAGAAGCATAAAGCTTCTTAAGGTTATGGCTGTGAAAGAGCATGTCCGGGATGTGATATATCTCACTTCTTTTGCAGTTAAGCATCACCTTCAGACATATGTCATAGATATTGTCGAAGCTTTTAAGCTTTCTTAGACCGTCGCTTTTAAAGGCGATCACATTTCCGGTATACATATGATCCAGCAACGTATCGGGAGACCAGTCAGGCTTAAACCACGGTGTCATCCTTACTGTTTCGTTGCTGTTTAATTCATCCTCGTCACCGTATACGCATATTATTCGCTCATCCTTTAAAAATGCATCCGTGATGAGTAGCAAGGCATCATCATCCAGTCCTTTAATGTCGCTTACAAAAACCGTATACTCTGTTAAAACATCCTTTATCGTTTCTTCACTGATCTTATCAAATTCAATAACTGTGGTTTTTTCTTGCGCAGTCTCCTGTGATACTGTGATCTTTTCAAGCGATGAGGATCTGACGGTCTTTGCTTATAGATCATACGGATAATA
>JAEEUS010000043.1 GCA_016290615.1 Lachnospiraceae bacterium
CCCTCGAGGAGAAGATCCAAGAGCAGAAGGAAGTCGTATCCAAAGCCAAGGACAAATATGAGGCGGCGCTGGAAGAACTCGAAAAGCTCATGAAAAAGCGTGACGAGATCCGAAACAAAGAGATCCTGGATGCCATTGCAACAAGCAGCAAATCCTATGATGAGATCATGGCTTTTCTCCGAAAAGAGTGAGACATGGCTCATCGAGAGTTAGTTTTCTAGGAAGTTCACATATTAGGAGCATAATTTACCGGTTGACGAACAAAAAATAATAATTTAATATGTATCTGTAACTGATACAAGTACAAAAGGAGGTTTGCAATGACACCATCAATTAAAGAACTGATTAAAAATAGAAAAAGTGTGCGAACTTTTAACAACATAGCAATTTCTGATGAAGACTTAAAAAAGCTTCAGGAATATATAGACACGCTTAAGAATCCATTTGATGCAGACATTACTTTTCGCCTGCTTGATGCCAAAACATATAAACTTTCAAGTCCGGTGATAGTTGGAGAAAAAGCCTATCTTGCTGCTAAAGTGAAAAAAGAAGGGCATTTTGAAATTGCTTACGGATATAGTTTTGAAAAGGCATGTCTTTATGCACTTTCCTTAAATATTGGAACGGTGATGCTTGCGGCTTCACTGGATAGAAAGAATTTTGAGAAAGCAATGGATCTTCAGGAGGACGAGGTTCTTCCTACAGCAAGCCCGATAGGATATCCTGCTGATAAAAGATCTGTACGTGACAGCCTAATGAGAAAAGGGCTGAAAGCAGATGAGCGTATGCCTTTTGAAGAACTGTTTTATGATGGATCTTTTGACAGGGCGATTACAAAGGACAGTGCAGGTGATTTCAGGGAAGCACTTGAGATGCTCATGCTTGCTCCTTCTGCTACGAACAGACAGCCATGGAGGGCTGTTATTTCCGGAAATAAAGTTCACTTTTATGAGTATCAGACATTAAAAGAAAGTGAGCTTGGTGATATTCAAAAAGTTGATGTAGGAGCGGCCCTGGCGCACTTTGATATGACAATGGAAGAAAATGGTTATGAGGGCACATTTGTGTTTAATGATCCAGGGATCGCTGTACCTGATAAGATGGCCTATATCGTAACCTATGAGAGGAAAGCGTAATGGATACAAGATTCTCATCTGCAATACATACACTTATTTTGATCTCTGAAGCAGAAGATCCTATGACTTCTGAAGACATAGCAGTAAGTGTCGGGACAAATCCAAGCTACATAAGGAAGATCACAGGTCTTTTAAAAAAGAAGAACATCATAGAAAGCCGTCAGGGAGCCAGAGGCTTTAAACTTTTGATACCGCCGGGAGAGCTTACTTTGTATATGGTTTATCAGGCAATTGTAGAAAGTGATGAGATCCATATATTCGACATTCATCAAAATCCCAATGATGAATGTGTTGTAGGCAGGCACATCAGACCGGTTATGAATGACATGTTCAGAACAATAGAGGAAAAAGCCGAGCTTGAACTTAAGAATGCAACTTTAAAGGATGTAATGGATAAGATGCGCAAAGAGATGGAAAGGAGCAATAGGAGATGAAAGCAGCTGTACTTGAAGGCTATAATAAAAACGGATGTGACCTTGTGGTAAAAGATATACCGGTACCGGCTATTTCCGGTGAAGAGGTGCTTGTAAAAGTACATACTGCCGGTGTAAATCCCCTGGACAACATGATCATTCATGGCGAGGTGAAGCTTATAGTTCAATACAGCTTTCCTTTGATCATGGGCAATGAGTTTGTCGGTATTATAGAGAAAACAGGAGGCACGGTCAGAGATTTCAAGGTTGGAGACCGCGTATATGGCAGAATGCCGCTGAAGAATATTGGAGCGTTTGCAGAATATGTTGCCGTAAATCAGAACGCTATTGCAAAAGTACCTGAGTACCTTTCCGATGAGGAAGCAGCCTGTGTTCCACTAACTGCACTTACAGCTCTTCAGGCATTCGAACTCATGAATCCCAAGAAAGGCGAAACTGTATTTATTTCCGGAGGAACAGGAAGTCTGGGAGCTATGGCCATTCCGGTGGCAAAAAGCTTTGGTCTTACAGTTATCACAAATGGTAATGGCGAAAGCAGGGACCGGGTATTAAAGCTTGGAGCAGATCGTTTCATAGACTATAAAAAAGAAAACTATGCGGACATTCTTTCTAATGTGGATTATGTACTTGATACATTGGGAGATCGTGAGCTTCCGAATGAATTTAAGATTCTTAAGGATGAAGGCAGCCTGGTATCGCTCAGAGGCTTGCCTAACGGTGAGTTTGCTGCAAGAAGCAATATGTCCCTTATCAAACGGTGTCTGTTTAAAATTGCTGGTAGCAAGTATGACAGGATGGCAGGTCAAAAGAACCAGAAGTATTTCTTTATATTTGTTCATGAAGACGGAGCGGGATTAAGCAGGATTTCTGAAATATTTAAAGGTACCCCGATTGAAGCGTCAGTCGATGAAGTATTTTCTCTCGATGATGTCAATAAAGCTTTAAAGAAGGTAGCATCAGGTGGGTCTAAGGGGAAAACAGTGTTGAGGATCAGTTAAGAATAAATAATAACCGGCCCAGGAGTAATTATAATGTAAGATCCTTTGGGAGGCTTATATAAGTAGATGATATGACAGAGTTCAGGAAAAGGATGTATAGACCATAGGGGTTAGCGGTATTGTGGGCGGCGAAATAAAGGATGGTTTGGAAAGGGCAGTAAAAAAACTCAGTGATATAAGCGGACTTCCGGCTAATGCATCTAAGCTTGAAATTAAGAACGCAATTAAGGAGCATGATGCAGAATTAAAATCAGAAAAAGAACAACTAACCAATATGGTTCCATATAGGGCTCTTGCAGGTTTCTTTAGCAAGTTTGATGAAAACGCAGATTGGGAAAGCACACGCAGGATGATTGTCTATATTGAGCGGGTTAATAAAGTTAACATCCTGCCATACACATTGGGGAGTAGTAGCAAGCTTAAGAAGGAAGTGTATTTTAATCCTTCATGGATTAAGATGATAAATGATAATACTGTAGCTATCTTAGGATGGATACAGTTTGAAAAGGTAAAGTGGCTGCAAAATAATAATCCTGAGGTTCCCGGGCTTGTTTATAAGTTGGCGCCTATGGACGAGAAGATGCGTAAGCTGAATGCTGTAAGAAAACTCTGGGATGCGGTGCTTGAAGTTAAACAGATAGTAGATGTCTTTACAGACGAGGCCATAGATCCTAAGGGTTATGATGTGGATCATTTTATTCCATGTTATATTTTGGACTTTTGATAGACAGCAGTATCAAAAATGTAATTGGTGGAAAAAAACTGCAACTAATGAAATTGCAGATAGATTAACAATTAGAACAGCAAATACAGTAAAGAAGGTTTGCAAATAAAATTAGAAGTTATTCCGCATAAGTCAAATCGAATTTTGTGGAGGTTGCGATGAAGATTTATACACAGGTATATGTTAAAAACAGTTTTGAAGCAGCAAAAACATACTGCAAAGCCTTTGGAGCAGAAATAACCCGGGAGTTTAAAAACGAAGATAACACTGCTTATGATCACTGTGAGCTATCTGTAAACGGGGAAGGTTTTTTGGCATTGGCAGAAGCGAAAAATCCCTGTGATATAGATGTAGTACACAAAAACAAATGGGAAACTATGACTTTTAACGTTTTTGAAATGGGAACAGAAGAAGCTGTTTATAATGCTTTTCAGGTTTTGAGCGATGGGGGTGTAATTATCGAACCTATCGGAGAACTTCCATGGAGTAAATGTTGCGCCACCATTATTGATAAATATGGTGTATGCTGGTGGATATCAATTTAACAAATTCATGTTTGTCGGGATGAGGAATAGCCTTTTATCTCGCAATTTTCTTTACTAACAAGCCCGTGAGCATAATGCTTACGGGCTTAATATATCTCAGACAAATTATGTTAAAAATCCGGGTTCTCTGATGTTGAAGTTCGTAAGGTGCAACCAGCTGATTACAGAATGTTTCAAGTAGCAGATTGATTTGTACGCTTGAACTTACATTTCTGGTCCATATTGATGTCTGAAAAAGTTGTCAAGAACGTTTTGCTCCGGTGATATAATTGAGAGGACAAGGGAGCGAATCCTTTGTTGATTAGTATCTATATTGGGATAAGGTATTCGGATAATGACGGTAGTATCATTAGCGCCATTAACAGACGCGGACAAAGAACAATTCATCAAGGACAACCAGGAAGCATTCAATTATGGTGCTTTGGAAGAGTTTGGAAAGAGAGACGATCACTTTGAAGAAGAAGATCAGATCATTTCGAGAGAAACCATAGAAAAGTCCATTGAATTAGGAGAGGCATACAGGATCATTTGTGACGGCGTTGTCTCAGGCGGATTGGTAATAAGAGTTGATGGAGACAAGGGAGATCTGGATCTTCTGTTTGTATCCCCTAAGTCACACAGCAAAGGAATCGGCTATGCTGCATGGTGCGAGGTCGAAAAGATCCACCCGGAAGTTACTGTTTGGGAGACGGTAACGCCGTATTTTGAGAAGAGAAACATACATTTTTACGTTAATCGCTGCGGATTTCATATTGTTGAGTTTTTTAACAGTCATCACAGAGATCCGAACGATCCTGACACAGGCGGATCAGAAGATGAGCAGTTTTCGGAAGGAATGTTCAGATTTGAGAAACGGATAGAGAGATAACTGATATAATTTTGGTGATAAGGGGACTTCCCTTTGTCGATTAACTATTAATTTACTAGAGAATCAATAAAATGAATGAACTTATATTTGAATCATTTCCCAAGTTAAATACCCAACGGCTATTATTGAGACAGATTACTCAGGAAGATGATCAAAGTCTTTTAGAAGTCTTATCTGATGAGGATACCTGCAAATATCTGACTCATAATGCTGTTAATGATATCGAAAGCATTAAAAGAATGATTGCCGGAATGCAGAGTTTTTTTGATGAGAAACAGCGGATCAGATGGGGAATTGCTCAAAAAACGGATAATACTATAGTTGGACACTGCGGCTTTTTTGATATTGATAAATTCAACTGCAGTGCAGAAATCAGTTACTGTTTGAAAAGCGGATCATGGGGACAGGGAATAATGACAGAAGCATTGGATGCAATGTTGAAATTCGGTTTTGAAGATTATGGATTTAATAGAATAGTTGCAAAGGTTATGAAGGGTAATGCCGGTTCAATTAAAGTGCTGCAGAAACTCGGGTTTGTAGAAGAAGGCATACTGCGTGAAAGCCTATATAAAAACGGGCAGTATCATGACCTTATTGTTTTTTCGGTTTTAAAGAGTGAATATCATACTTAGTTTTACCAATATAGCAATCAACACACATTTATTACGCAAGACGATAGCTGCCGTGCTTGCCGTGTCATTCATGTTTTCAGTTGCATCATGTGGCACGAACGGCAAGAACCAAAAAACAGAAAGCAGTCACAGCGGCAAACTGATCGAAGAAGATATGCCGTGGTTTGAGACAAAAACTTATCTGATCGACAACGGTGTGGATCCTGACCGAAAAACGCAATATATACATTCACAACTGGCAGGTTCAGACGAAGACAACTATATTTTTCTCACACAGGGCAATTATGAGCCTCCGGAAGATTACGACGGGGAATATGAATCTTATCTTAAACTGCTTATCTCAAATGTTGTAGTTGTCGATAAGAAAAGCGGTGAGACTAAAAAGATAATCGATCTTCTTCATTTTTTCGAAGACGGGGAATACCCGGAAGGTGTTATTTATCTTGACGGCAATATCGTAGCCGATGCCAGTTCATTTGATATTGAAACAAACAGACAGATCATCAGGGAATACCTGATAGATCCTCATACCGGTGATGTCCTTGGTGTCACCGACAAAGAAGCTTATAAGCAGGCATCACAATTATTCATTATCGGTGATTATCAGATACAGGTATCGACAAACTGGGACACAGATCCTCCGGAAGGATACCTCTTTGTGACAGATCCTGCAGGAAATGAAAAAGAGATCAGGATCGAAGACGGAAATACATACATATACTCGGTTGACAACATTGTTCCTGAAGGTGAAGACAAAGCAGTTGTTTTCCTGGGTGTGGATTTCGGTTACGACTATTTTGAACTGGATCTGAAGAAAGGCAGATTAAAGAAGCTGGATCCGACAGAATTCAATTGGCTTGATTCTTTTTCCATCTCTAACATGACAGGCGGTTCAGACGGGAATATTTATTCCGCTACACCGACAGGAATATCCAGAATCGATATTAAGAATAAGACTAAAGAAGAGATCTTCAACTACAGCTGGTGTTCGGTAAACAGAAATTCTCTCAAGGATTACAGTCTTGGTCAGGTCAGTGAAGACTCGTTTATCCTTTACGGCGAAAAATATGATCCGACACCTTTTTCAAGTTTCAATGACTGGAGTGCATCCGCTTTCGAGGTCATTTCGTTTACGAAAGCCGCTAAAAACCCTCATGCAGGCAAGAGGATCCTTGAACTTTACTCGCCAAGCGGTTATCTGGATGAGGCTATGTGTGATGCGCTGGTGAAATACAACGGGACAAATGACAAGTATTTTATCGAAGTCACAGACCGTTACGGCAGCGGGTCTGACAATCTCAACAGTATAAACAGCGATGATGAGCTTTCCCGGTCAGATAACGAACGGGAATCTGCCATTTCAAATAAGCTGTCCATGGAC
Organism: Lachnospiraceae bacterium; assembly: GCA_016290615.1. Classification (GTDB taxonomy): domain Bacteria; phylum Bacillota; class Clostridia; order Lachnospirales; family Lachnospiraceae; genus Colinaster. The sequence continues at coordinate 6,719 of JAEEUS010000043.1, forward strand.
ATACTGAGCGGAGACGGACCTGATATGTTCCTTGATATAAGCCGGATAGACCGGATCAATAACAGCAACTATCTTATTGATCTTACGCCTTATGTTGCAGATCTTGATTCTGACAAATACTTCACTAACATTGTCGATAATGCAAAAGTTGACGGGAAGTTATATAACGTTCCATTATGTTTCGGTATCAGCGGAATATTCACTGACGGTGCATATGCAGGTGCATCAGGTTTTGGTTTTACAACAGATGAATATGTTGATTTCCTGAACGGTCCGCTTAACGGAAAAGATGTTATCCCATATGGTCAGCCGTACTATTTTGCATGCCTTTTTAATACATCGAGAAATGAGTTTATCAGGAATGGCAAGGCGGATTTCTCGGTGCCTGAATTTGCAGCGATCGCAGAATATGTTAAGAATAACGTCCCTGAAAATTCCATAACCTGGGATGACGGAACCAGTTCATCCTTTGCTTCATACGGTGCCGGAATGTTTGAATATACCGAACCGGCAATATATACCACAAGCAACAATTTCGCTGATTATCTCATAACTTTGCAGCAACTCGAATCCGGCGAATCCATACTCGGATTGCCTTCTTTAGACGGCCAGGGACCCGTGACAGTTGTTTCTTCTTCAATTGCCGTATCTGTGCAGGCATACGATATCGATGCTTGTGCAGATTTCGTAAAACTTCTTGTGTCTGATGAATTCCAGAAAGAATATTCATTGAACGGCAGCTTTGTCCTGAACCGTGAATATTTCAGATCGACCGGAGAGGCGGCAATCGAATACTATAACCAGACCACTATCAGCAGTCTATTTGGAGGTTACTTTGAAAACACTCCCGAAAACAGGGTCAGGTACACAAAAGAGCACATTGACGTTCTCGAGAATACGATATTGAACTGTTCTTCCGCCACGACTGAAGATGCCGATATCAATATAATTCTTATAGAGGAAATGCCTGCTTATTTCTCAGGTCAGAAGAGCCTTGATCAGGTGATAAAGATCGCTCAGGACAGAGTTCAGAAAGTTCTGGATGAACGAGGATAAGGATAAACTAATCAAATAATAACAAATAGTATGGGCGAATACTTTTTCAGTGCATAAAAGAAGCGATTTTGTGTACTGAAAAAGTAATAAAGCCGCTGAATACCTTTTCGGAGCATAAATGAGGTTGATTTAGGTATCGAAAAAGTATTGAAGGGTTGAACGGGGTTGAAATACCGCTTTAATCTCACGGAAATCTTCCGAAGAAGCGTTTGCTCCTTTGTTGGTGAAAATGCTATACTATCAGGGTCTTTCACGGACAAAAGGGGTAGAAAATATGGAATCAGACAAACAGAATTTGATCTTTAAAAGATCAAATCCATGTACTACGCTGTCATGTGCGGTGAGCTTAACATCGGGATCTACAAAACTTCTGAACACACGGTTCCCTGATTAAATATTTAAAGGAGTAATCAGTTTTTTCCATGGAACAGCAGTCTTCACTTATTGAACGTTTTTTAAGATATGTAAAGATCGATACCGGGTCTGATGAAGAATCAGCTTCACACCCTTCGACCGAGAAACAACATAAGCTCGCAGAGCTTCTTGTCAATGAGTTAAAGGAGCTTGGATTGACTGTTGATTACGATGATGAGCATTGTTATGTCTATGCTTATCTGCCGTCAAATTGTGAGGGTGATCAGGCAGAGGATCTGGGTTTTATAGCACATCTGGATACCTCTCCGGCGGTCTCGGGAAAAGACGTAAAACCTTATATTATCCGTTCATTTGACGGACACGACGACATACTTGATCCCGGTGAATTTCCCGAGCTTAAAGATCACATCGGAGAGGATCTGATCAGAACTGACGGAACTACTCTTCTCGGAGCTGATGACAAGGCCGGCATTGCCGAGATAATGGAGATGCTGTCCTATTTCAAAGATAATCCTGACGTAAGTCACAGAGGCATTGCGGTTGCTTTTACTCCTGATGAGGAGATCGGTAACGGAACGCTCTTCTTCGACCTTGATAGGTTTCATGCGAAGCAGGCTTATACCGTTGACGGAGGAAAGTTCGGGATCCTTGAATATGAATGTTTCAATGCCGCTATGGCCACTGTGGAAATAAAGGGAAGAAGCGTTCATACGGGCAGCGCCAAGGGCCTCATGATAAATGCTTCTCTTGTTGCAAATGAGTTTATCAACCTCATGCCGGATGATGAGACGCCTGAGACTACCGAAGGCTATGAAGGGTTTTATTATCTGGACAGTATCCGTTCAGACTGCGAGCACGCGCGCATGCAGTTCCTGATAAGAGATCATGACATGGAAAGATTCGAGGCCCGGAAAGAATTCATGAAGGATGCGGCCTTCACGATAAATGAACGTTACAAAAACGAACTCTGTGAGATCTCGATCGAGGATCAGTATCCTAACATGGCCATGTATCTGAAAGATCATATGGACCTCATAGAACGCGCACGGAAGGCAGTAATTCTTGCAGGCGGCGAGCCTTCATCAGAACCTGTCAGAGGCGGTACGGATGGAGCTATACTTAGCAGCAGAGGACTGCCCTGTCCGAATCTTCCGACCGGAGGATATAACTATCACAGCAGGTATGAATATGCATCGATCCCCGAGATGCAGAAGTCTCTGGATGTGCTGAAATATCTGGCTAAGCTTGACGATTGACAAAGGAATGAATAATTATGAGAGCCCGGATCGAAGACCAGATAATATATAACAAGAATGCAAAACTGAAAGCGTTTCTTACGAAGTTCGCGGACGTGATGTTAGTGGCGTTATTTTTCATCAGCTTTATTACCGTTTCTTTTTTGATCTCTGACAGCAAGAAAACGGAAGACAGGTTTTTGGCTGTTTTCGCCATGGTCGGCATAGCAGTTGTTGCAAGTATTATCGTAGGACTATGGTCTGCGCTTAAGACAAAAAACGTTTGCGTTAAGATCAGCAAAGGTATGGTGGATGTCACCATAAACAAAGCTCACGGAGTTTATCCGCTTGAAGACTATATCGGGATTGAACTCAGCAATGCTGCGACGAGCAGATTTTCGGTCAGGAAAGAAATAGTTTTCGCGAACAAAGAAGATCCTGATAAGAATCTTTATATTGAACTGCCCGTAAAGCCAAAACTGTTTGTTAAGATCGCCGACAGCATAATGATCACAAAGCACGAGACATACGGCGGAGGTGAGCAGTATAAAGCTTATGAAGGCGACGAGTACAAGAGCACATATGAACCGGTGTTTTCCGGTAAATCAATAGGGATAGTCGTCGTTGCTATGATCATAGAGATCGCCATGGCGGCAGTTTTCGTTTCAATGGGATTCGAGAAGATCAATCATCTGCTTTATGTCATGATAATCGCGGTGATTTTCATAGCAACGGTCAGCTTCCTGATCTACTCTATAAACTACAAAAAGAAGTCTCAGAAGATGTCGGTCACGTCCATAAAGTTTGATACTGCTGCGCTGAAGATCAACGATCAGGTTTTTGCATATAAAGATATCGAGAATATCTGCATGACACCGCCGTATGTACATCATTTCAGTGCCTATTACAGAGAATTGACTATCAAGCTTTATGATTCGAAAAAGCCGATCGTCTTTTTTGTCGGCAACCGTCCTGATGATGAGAATCAGAAAGAGATTTCCGAAGGCTGCTCGTGCACATATCCCGAACTTTATGCGAGGATAATTAATGACAGGAATCTCGAAAATAAATTCAGCTTTAAAAATTTTTCCTGATTATCTGACGCTAAAATACAACTTGAAAATATTATTAATATAGAGCCCGAAACCCTGATGAATATTAGGCTTTGCGGATTTTGGAAATTTTCAAAAAAGGGGTTGCGCATCCGTTTTCGATGTGTTATCTTAACGGCGATGAAGGAAGTGCCTGTCCGACATCCGACTCGTAATTTTTTGAGTTTGGATCGTACAGCACTTCTTTTTTTATGACTGAAAAATTGATTAAAACGAAAGGAAAAGAACAATGCAGTTATCTATGATGAGACAGAATCTGTTTTCGAATCTCAAAACGCTCGGCAAAAAAGCGTTTGGTTCAGTATGTTCTTTTGCCCCGATAGCTCATGAGGATAGTGATAAGCGTTATGAAGAGAACATTTACGGAATCAGTGGGCGGTTACGATGTTGATCTGACTTTTTGTTTAGGCACAAGCAATTAGAAATTGATATCAGGATCGCCCGGAAAAGAAGAATTCGGACGATCCTTTTTTATTCTTCGCGAAACTTGACAACTTAATTTTCAAACACATCCATGTAGTTCAATCGGTAGAGCAACCGGCTGTTAACCGGGTAGTTGAAGGTTCAAGTCCTTCCATGGGTGCCAGTAAAACGGGCTGCAAAGAAACAGGCACTCTTTGCAGAGCGTCAGGGGAGCTTGAAGGAAAGCGCTTTCTTCAGGTTACCCCGATAAAGGATGGTTAGCTAATCTGGTGAAAGCACTTGGTTGAAGCCCAAGGTAGGTTGGATCGAAACCAACACCGTCCACCAAATGGATCTGTAGTGTAACGGTAACACACCGGACCTTTAATCCGGGTGATGGGAGTTCAAGTCTCTTCGGATCCACCATATGGGTTTGTAGTTCAACGGCCAGACCTCCCGACTCTTAATCGGTGAAATGAAGGTTCGAATCCTTCCAAGCCCACCAATTCGGCCTCATGGTATAACGGAATTATGCCGGCTTGTCGCGCCGGCGACAGGGGTTCAACTCCCCTTGAGGTCGCCAAAGACTGTTTGCATTCAGTCTTAAGATTCGCGTATGAAACAGGTTGTTAAACTGTTTCCCCCACCAGGGGATCTACTCAGCCTGTTTCATTTACCGGGGTGTCGTATAACGGAAGTATCCGTGGCCTGGGACCACGTGGCGAAGGTTCGACTCCTTCTACTCCGACCAATTTCGCGCGATGGAGAAGTGGCAAACTCGCCGGACCTTCAATCCGGTATTCGCAGGGTTCAAATCCCGCTCGCGTGACCACATGGCGCTTTCCTCTAGTCCGGTCCAGGAGGTCGGCCTCTCAAGTCGAAAACGGCGGGTTCAAATCCCCCAAGCGTCACCAATATGTCCGTGTAACCGAACTGGCACAGGTACTGCGCTAAGAACGCAGGTTTTGCGGGTTCGACTCCCGCCTCGGATACCAACACACTCCTATAGCACAACCGGATAGTGCACCGGTCTTCTAAACCGGGTATCAGCGTTCAAGTCGTTGTGGGAGTGCCAGATGTCTGATTGATGCAACCGGCAGACATGACTGATTCAGAATCAGTTTTCTCAGGGTTCGATCCCCTGGTCAGACACCAAAAATCACAGCAAAATTCACGCACTGCTGTGAGTTTGCAGTGAAAAACGGAGATTCGCGAATCTGTTTTCACTACAAAATCACAGCTGGCAGTGTAATTTGCTGTGATTTTCGAAAAATCAAAATGCTTCTGTAGCACAAACGGTAGTGCGGCTGCCTTGTAAGCAGCGGATGAGGGTTCAAATCCCTACGGGAGCTCCAAAATTGCAGGGAGGATCGGTTTCCAAACGGGCCCCATAAGCCCGTCGACCCGAGTTCGACCCTCGGCCCTGCAACCAAAATGTGGTCCATAGTGTAACGACAGCACGGCAGTTTGTGGCACTGCAGGTTCGGGTTTGATCCCCGGTGTTCCACCCAGATGTCTCATTGGTGTAATGGCAGCACCACAGTCTTCCAAACTGTCGGTACGGGTTCAAATCCCGTATGGGACTCCAAAACATGCCGTCGTAACCCGTTAAGGAGACGGAACGGACTGTAAATCCGTTAGTCAGAGACTTCGAGTGGGTTCGATACCCTCAGACGGCACCACATCGTAGCTTCTTTCAACGGCAGGAAACCCGTCTGATATGCGGGTAATGATAGTTCGACCCTATCAGCTACGACCATGGAACATAGCTCAACAGGCCAGAGCAGCGCCCTTATAAGACGCAGGTTCAGAGTTCGAGTCTCTGTGTTCCTACCAGCCGGTCGCATAGGCTAACGGACAGACCGTCCGGCTACGAACCGGATAATGGGGGTTCGATTCCCTCTGCGACCACCAAAATACGACAAAGAAAGGAAGATCATTATGTTCAAGACAGCCAAGGGACAGATAATCAGCGTCCCTGACATCGCAAAGACAATTTTCGAGTACATCATGTCCGACATGGACGACAGCTATGAGATAACCGTCGGAACCGACAGTCAGAATTTCGACAGGACTAAGATGGTTGAAGTAATTGCCATCCATAAAAAGGGCAAGGGCGGAATCTACTTTTACAACATCGAGTTCATCCATCTGATCACAAATCTGAAGCAGAAGATCAACGAAGAGACGGGCAGAAGTTTGTTTGTTGCAAATGATCTTCTCGATTCGCTGGTAGAGATCTTCCTCGAAAACGACATGTTGCTCGACGACCTGGATGTATCATTCCAGATCCATTGCGACATCGGAAGAGCCGGTAAGACGAGCGTCCTTATCAAGGAGATAGTAAGCTGGGTTACAAGCCAGGGTTATGTCTGCCTGATAAAGCCCGACAGCTACGCTGCATCGGAAATCGCTGACAGATACAGTAAATAAGCGGCGGATAAATGTCCGCCGCTTTATTTTTTGAAAGAATATTCCGTTTTGCAAGAACAGAACCGTTACCCTTCTTCCACCGCGATATCGTAATCAAGTTCATAAACTGTATTCAGTGAAACGAATTTTATGAACGGGTAGTGGCTGTACATGTACTCGGTTACCTCGTCAAGGTCTTCCGGTGACTGGTCCTGTGAGAACTCGATCTGGAAGTCGCCGGTCAGCTCGATGTATCCGACGATATCTGCGCCGACGTCCCTGCAGACCGATTCCATTTCTTCCTTTGAAGTGCCGAGCTCGCAGCTTACAAGCAGCTGGTTCTTAACAAAGTAGATACCGTTATAAGTGACCACGTCGTCCGACGACGGTTCTTTAAAGTAGTTTTCTCCGATGTCTGATGAAGTCGTCTCTGAAGTAGTTTCAGCCGTAGTCGTTTCGGCAGTGGTTTCCACCGTAGTCGGTTCAGTAACATCATCGATTACGGGAGCTATGTCACCTGCATAAACCACCGTTGTTTCTTTGGGAGTATCCGAACAGCCGGCAAGAAGTGCTGTTGCGATCAATGCTGCAGCGCCAATGGCGTAAGCAGGTTTTCCGGTGTTGTGTCTTGCTTCGATCTTCATGAATATATCCCCCTCATGAATATTTTTTCATTGTTACCATAGATACAATTAATAAAGCCAAAATGTTGCACCGGAGTTGTCGAATCTTCCGGAGACTATATAATTGTGGGGTAGATTCAGATGATATCTGAGCATGCTCCTGATAAGGAAACAAACACTAATTGACGAGGTTTACAAATGATACGCGAAGCGCGAAAAGAGGATCTGGAAGCCATTTTGGAGCTATATCTTAACCTTCATGAGGACAGCATTCCCGAGCATAACGATCATCTTACGAACACGTGGGATCAGATAATAAATGACCCTAATCATCACCTGATCGTTTATGAGATCGACGGCAGGTTAGTCTCTTCGTGCGTATGCGTGATCATTCCGAATATGTCGCGGAATGTCAGACCATATGCTTTCGTGGAAAACGTTGTCACGCACGCAGATTACAGGCGCCACGGTTATGCGGGCGCATGCCTGAACTACGCTAAGGAGATAGCTCAAAAGGAGAACTGCTATAAGATGATGCTCCTTACCGGTTCCAAGAGACCGGAGACGCTCAGGTTCTATGAGAATGCCGGATATAACAGTAATGACAAGACGGCATTCATCCAATGGTTATAAATCCAATGGCAATCAATTAATTCAAAGACAAATGATCAGGGCTGTTTCAAAACTGAAACAGCCCCTTTCGTGTGCGCTGATTTTTTAAGTAAACCTATACTTATACTGATTTCTCAACCAGTTTTTCTGCATCTTCGGGTGCCATCGGTCTGCCCCAGACAAATCCCTGAACGTAGTCGCAGCCGATGCTCTTGAGAACGGCAACCTGGTCCTGGGATTCCACGCCTTCGGAGATGACCTTCAGGTTAAGGATGTGACCGATCGAAATGATCATGGCAACGTACTGCCTTGACGCATCGCTCAGGTTCATCTGATCGATGAATGACTTGTCGATCTTAAGCATATCGGAAGGGAAGTTGTTCAGATAACTTAAGGAGGAATAACCTGTGCCGAAGTCATCTATGGCAACTTTCATGCCCATTGCCTTGATCTCGTCGATGCGCTGCAGGGCCTTTTCGGCAGAGTCGATCATGATGGATTCGGTGATCTCTATCTCGATGCGGCCGGGAGCGATATCGTGAGAATCAATGATCTTCTTAATGTCTTCTATGAAGTTATTCTTCATGAGGTGTCTGACGGAGACATTAAAGCTCAACGTGACGTCTGTATCAGTTTCTTTGGATACTTTGTCCAGAAAATCAAGAGACTGCTCGAAAACCCGCATGTCGATGCGGTCGACGAGGCCGGTCTTCTCGGCTACGGGGATGAAATCAACGGGACTGATGAAAGAACCGTCATCATCTTTCATGCGTGCGAGAGCTTCGAAGCCTCTGAGCTTATGATTCATGTCGTACTGGGGCTGGAGATGGAAGAAGATCTTGTCTCCGCTAAGCGCGGTGCGGATCTTCCGTTCTATCTCCAGAGTCCGCTCGGAATTTAAGATATCAGGAGTAAATCTTAAGATCCTTCCGCCGTCGCCCTTTTTCTTTATTTCGTGCAGGACTGCGTCGGCATAAAGATAAAGATTATCTATAATGTCTGTGTCTTCTGGATAAAGGGTATAACCGAAGCAGGCTGTCATATAAAAGTCGCAGTTGTCTATCGTGAACTTTTTCTCAAGCTCGGTCTTGTATGCCTCGATCGTTTTCTCAATATCGCTAACAGAATCGTAATCTGAAACAATGAGCAGAAATTCATCGCCTGTTTTTCTGGCAATGAAATCAACGGTTCCCGTTTTACCGGAATTGGCAAGGTCCTTCCATCTTCTTGCAGTTTCTCTTAATGTCTCATCACCCGAATCGTGGCCCATGGTATCGTTGATGCTCTTGAAATTATTAAGATCGATCGAGACAAGAGCAAATCTTTCGGAACGCTTGTGAAAATCCGCCATAAGCTCGCTGCACGCAAAACGGTTCGGGAGCCCCGTGAGCCTGTCGGTTACGGCCTGCTCGCGGATGTGCTTCTGATACTGAAGGACCTTACGATAACTGAAGTATAAGATCGATATAGCACCGATGATCATAATGTTGGAAAAGAAACCTGATATGGCAGAAAGATTATTTCGCAGGAATACGTTTACGATCATCATCGGGAACTGCATCAGGAGTATTGTCATCGAGACGATATATCCTACCCTGCGGAACAGCATGACAAGGCAGATAATGCAGATGTTGCCAAGCATGGAAAACATTCCGGTAAATGAAGAATAAGCGATATAATCATCGCCTATTGATACGAATCCCTGCGTAGTCGAAGATTTTATAGTCATGAAAATGGAGATCGCGTAGATAAGCATGAGAAGAATGAACGCACTCTTCGGAGCTTCCTTGTTAAGAGAGAGCTTTGTTAAGGTTTTATCGATATTGTTATTGCTCTTTTTATCCATTGGAACATCACCCTTGAGCTGACATTTCGAGATATATTACCGTCATTTTATCAGGATAAAAAACATAATACATACTCAAAATGTTTCTAAAATGACCATAATGAACACAAACTGTAAAGATTGAGTAAACGCTATTCCCACTGTTTTCTGTACTCTCTGGGCGATTTCTCGAAAAATTTCCGGAAGGTCTCGGACATGTAGCTCACTCCTCCAAAGCCCGTCCTGGAGGCTATCTCTGACATCGACATATTGCCGGAACGCAATAATTCAGCCACTTTGCGGCATCTTAAGTGCATCAGGTAACTGATGGGGGATTCACCCACATACTGGTGGAAAAGGGTGTTGCACAAAGACTTGCTGATGTTGCCGCTTGCCGCGATGTCGCCCAATGAGATCTGGTCCTGATACGAGTCGGAGATAAAATGCATCATTGCCTTGAACGACTGCATCCTCGGATCCGATACGGCATCCTCCTGTGTCGCGCCAAGGTATTCAGCCTGTTTTCTAATGATGTCCCATATCTGATAGAACTGCATGGTTATGGAAAAAGGATCGTGTCTGATCTTCGGAAGATCATATACAAGATTTCTTATCTGTTCGGTGTATTCATTTATATAACGGAAACGGAGATAAGGGATCTCGTGATTGTCCGTTATAGGTTTTACCGCCTGCATTTCGACTGCAACCGAGTTGGCGAGAATCCTCGGGTGGATGATGGCAATGACGTACTTGGCTACGTCACCCACGCAGAGGTTGTAGTGTATCTGGTTTGAATTTACTACTATCGTGTCACCTGCTTTGAGCAGAACTTCCCTGCCGTTTACGAAATAAGCGACCTGACCTTCTTTAACGGTCATGATCTCGATGTCTTCGTGGTAATGCGGCACGCCTTCCCATGTGACTTTGGGCGCTATCCATCCGTCGTAGATATATGAGGGAAAGTTAGGGTCATCGTAATTGATTATCTCAGAGCCGTCATCGCGCTTGACGATGAGACCCATCACTTCTTTTTTCATAACAATATTGCTCCCGAAACCCGAAAACTATAACAATATTCCATTTGTGTGGAAGATAGTTATAAAAACCAGTCAATTATGCGGTGTTTTTGCATGCTTACTCACAATATACTTGCAATTGAACAAAAAAGGAAGAGGAAATTTGATATGGGCAATGAAGCAGTTGTAATGACAAATGTATGTAAAGACTTCAAGGTGCTTAACCGTCATGAAGGACTTAAGGGCAGCATCAAAGACCTGTTTTCGAGAGATTATAAGACCGTATCCGCAGTTAAGGACGTAACCCTGACAGTTAACAGGGGAGAGATCATCGGATACCTGGGCCCCAACGGCGCAGGCAAGTCCACGACGATCAAGATGATGACAGGTGTCCTGGAGCCGACGAGCGGCGAGATCATCGTAAACGGCAAGGTGCCTTACAAGAACAGGACCGAGAACTGCGAGAACATCGGAGTCGTTTTCGGACAGAGAAGCCAGCTTTGGTGGTCGCTCCCGCTGATCGAATCCTTCAAGCTTTTAAGAGACCTTTATATGGTTCCCGAGAAAGAATATGAGGAGATGATAGAGCTCTACCGTTCGCTCGTCGACATCGAGCCGATCCTCCATAAGCCCGTAAGACAGATGTCTCTGGGGCAGAGGACCTTGAGCGACATACTCGCGGCGTTCCTGCACAATCCGGCGATCGTATTCTTAGATGAGCCGACGATCGGACTTGACGTATCGATGAAGTCGAAGATCCGCGAACTCATCCTCGGACTTAATAAAGAAAAGAATACTACCGTTATCCTTACCACCCACGATATGGGTGACGTCGATGCTCTGTGCAAGAGGATAGTCATCATCGATAAGGGCACGAAGATCTACGACAACGACATCGATCACCTGAAGAACTATTTCGGATCGTACAGAACATTGAAGCTCAAGCTCGCTGACGACACCTGGGAAGAATATCTGATCGACGAGAAGACCACCGACGTAATGGATGTCATCATGGAAAAGCAGAAAGAAAAGAAGATAAAGGACGTTAAGATCCTCGAGATCTCAACGGAAGAAGTAATCAAGAAGATCTACGAAGGGGGCACGAAATGAATCCCAAAAGACTGATCGCATTAACGCGCGGCGGGATAATGGAGTCACTGTATTTCAGACTCGGAATCTTCGTCACGCTCTTCGCGAACCTGATCTATCTCGTTCTCGTTTACTACCTTTGGAAAGCGATCTACGCTTCATCCGGTACCGATGTCGTCAACGGCATGACGTTCTCTGACACGATGATCTACCTCATTCTTGCGACGGCGCTTTTTAACTTTCTCGAAATGTTCGTCGTCTGGGACATGAGCAGATCGATACAGTCGGGCAAGATCATCCTCGATCTGTTAAAGCCGATGCGTTTCAGGAAGTACACTTTCTGGAGTTACACGGGCAACCATGTGGTCCAGTTTTTCCTGACCTTCATTCCGACTTTCATCGTGGTCATGATCGTCACGCGCGGCGCGATCAAGATGGGCTTCAATCTTCTGTGGTTCATCATCGCGATGGTCTTCGCGCTGATAATAAACT
>JAEEUS010000120.1 GCA_016290615.1 Lachnospiraceae bacterium
CTTCCTCTTTTGGCAAGAGCCACTACAGTCATTCCGACTAAAAGATAAAGAAGCATTAACATCCTTTCACTTACGGCGTCACGTTTTTTTGTGAGCATATGCCAGATCTTTCTTGCCAGTATGTCGCAGATCTGAAGTAAAAACAGCGCAGGCACAAACCATGCAGGTGCGTTAAGCCCGAATTGATGTCCGCCCACAAATGGCGCGATAAAAAGATTGTAGAGCGTTATATCGGATCCGACATTTATATCTGCTTTTTTAAGCAGCAAACAGATAATCCCGTAGATTAAGTTCCATATGAAATACGGTATCATCAGATGCTTAAACTTCCTGATAATAAAAGCGATGATATCATCCTCATCCTTGTTCTTTGAAAAGTATCCGGATATGAATACAAATATCATCACATGATATGAATAATACGGAAAAAGTCCCCCCAGGGCAAGGATATTAAAATCCAGATGCCCCAGGAGGATCAATACTATTCCTATGGTCGAAAGAATTGTAAATGTCAGATTCTTTTCCTTCATAAAAGATTATCTCTTGTTAAATACGAGAGGAAGCTCTACACCGAATTCAGCAAATGCAGCATACGAATTATAATCCATATCCTTAAGCTGAAGTGTATCGTCTACCATCTCGAGAGTATCAGACTTTCCGTCGCTTGTCTTGATATTGACCTTGTCGTCAACTATCTCATAGGTAAAGTCCATATCAGCCTCTTCAAGGCTTGCTGTTATATCCTCTTTTTCAAGCTCTCTGTCGATGTAATCCCTGAAACCCATTCCGTAGAATGATTTAAACTGCTTGTCAATGTCTTCTTCAGACATGCCGAAGTTTAACTTGTACTGCTTGATTATCTCTTCGATGGCTATATCAGCATATTCTCTTATCTTTTCTTCAAATCCGGTCTTGTCAAGAGTCATCCTGCCTGTTCCGTCTTCATTGAAGATATAAAGGAATACTACAGGGAAAGAAAAATCCTTTTCAGAAGAATTAAGACCGATCTGCTTGAGCATTGCATTTCCTATATCTACAGAACATGCCCACTCTCCGACAACATCGGGTGTCATCTTTGACTCGCATTCAGCGATCTTGTCTCTTGCAGTCTTATAGTTTGGATCATCTTTTATTACCTTGGCATACAGATCCATTGCCTTCTGATAATCCTCATCCTTGAAGGCCTTTTCGGCTGCCTCGTAATCATCCTTTGACTGCTTAAGCTCTTCAACCTGCTTTGTCAGCTCTTCGAAATCGTCATTATCCTTTAAAACGCCTTTCCCGAGAGTCCTCAGATCCTTTTCTATATCATCGTAATCCTTCTTGCCGCTTGTGAAATCCTTTGCAAGATCCTTTGCATAGTCAAGCATCTGTTCCTCGATGTCTTCCTTGTCATCATCGGAAAGCTTTTCAAAGTTCTCGTTTACTGCCTTTAAGTCATTATTCTCAATAGCCTTGTTTACCTTGTTTATAGGTCTGTTTAACCAGAACAGCACTCCGCCGCCTGCTAAAAGCAGCACAACGACAACCGATATCGCTATGATCAGCGGTGCTTTTGACGGCTTGTCATAATTAATCTCAGACATAATAATCCTCCTCCACTTTTAAAAGTATGGTTATTATATCAAAAAAAAGCTCCCGGAACAATCCGGGAGCCAAAAGTAAGGGAAAGGAATTTATTAGTCAATGTAAACATTAACCTTCGATATTTATGAATTTCTTTTCTTCTTCAACCTTTGCAGGCTCGATCTTCGGAACGAAAAGCTGAAGTATTCCGTTGTCGTACTTAGCCTTGATATCGTTCTGAGTTACTTCTTCACCAACATAGAAGGCTCTTCTGCAGGTGCCGTAGTATCTCTCGCGTCTGATATATTTCTTAGCATCAACCACAGCTTCTTCACCTTCAGCGCAGTTATTCTCGCAAGTCTCCTTCTTTGCTGTTATTGTAAGATATCCGTCCTTTAATTCTGCTGTGATATCTTCCTTTGTATATCCGGGAAGCTCAACATCAAATTCATATCCGTCTGCTGTCTCCTGGATATCTGTCCTCATTGAAGGCATCTGCACCTGAGGCAGTACCTGAGGCATGTTCGCAAAACCGTGACCCTTAGCGGCACTTCTTACCGGTCTTGTGAAATCATCAAAAAAGTTATCAAAAAAATCCTCTCCAAATAAGCTGGGCATCAACATTGTTTTTTCCTCCTTATTCTGTTTTAACTACCCTCTTTTACGTTTCGATCCAGTGTTTCTTTCCGAATCTGATTATGTTTTACACCCATTTTTAGCACTCGTCAACGCGGAGTGCTAAATGTTTATAAATGGTTTATAACTTTTTATTTTCTGGAAATAATTAGGGCATAAAAAATAAATATTTGCGTATTTTAAAAGAAAAAATGTCTACTTTTAGGATTGAAAGCAGTAAAAAAAAATCTTATATTTTATGCTATGAAAAACAGCAAAACACTTACAATCGATGAAAAAACGCCTCTTATGCTCATAGCCGGGCCTATGTTCATAGAGCTGTTTTTGAATATCCTTTTAAACAATGTTGATACCATGATGCTCTCGCACTACTCGGAAAATGCGGTAGGCGCCGTAGGCAATGCCAATCAGGTAATGTTTCTTGTCATCATCATGTTCAATATAATAGCTACCGCAACAAGTGTCGTGGTCGCCCAGTACCTTGGCGCAAAGCAGTATGAAAAGATGAACATGATCTATACCCTGGCTGTGGCTTTCAACTTTACGATAGGCATAATCCTAAGCCTTGCTCTGGTATTCTCGCGTTTCAAGCTCATGAACATGCTTCATGTCTCGGATGAGATGATGAACTATGCCACCACTTATATACTGATAGTCGGCAGTTCGATGTTTCTTCAGGCATGTACAAATGTCATGCTGCAGATCTTAAGATGCAACGGCTACACAAAGATAGGAATGTATCTGTCGCTGATAATCAATCTGGTCAACATTGTCGGAAACTATTCATTCCTTTACGGACCGCTTAAGTTTTTGAATCTCGGAGTTGCCGGTGTTGCGATCTCAACCGTCACAGCAAGGGCCATCGCATTTTTGGTAGCCTTCATCTTCTTTTACAGAATGAAGATAGGACGTATCTCTTTGGGACTGTTAAGACCATTCCCGACCGATTTTCTTATAAAGATGATAAAGGTAGGGCTTCCTTCAGCCGGAGAGAACTTCTCATACAGCATGTATCAGATGGTGCTGCTCTCCTTTGTCAACACGATGGGAAATGATTCGGTAAACGCAAGAGTATACTGCAATTCACTTATAGCATTTGCGATGGTATTCTCAAACGCATCCGCAATGTCCACCCAGATCATAACAGGACATCTGGTCGGTGCAGGCAGAGAGGATGCCGCATATAAGAGGGTATTTAAGACACTTGGTACTTCTTTGCCGATAACGGTAGCATTAGCAACCATAAACTGGCTCATATGTCCTTACACGCTGCGTCTGTTTACCGACAGCGAACCGATAATAAGTCTTGCAAGAACAATCATGTTCGTTGATATATTCATAGAATTCGGCAGATGCCTAAACATGACATTTGTCAACAGCCTCAAGGCAGCCGGTGCTTATATCTTTCCATTAATTGTCGGTCTTGTAACGATGTGGGGACTGGGTGCGACTGTAGGCTACGGTCTCGGCATTGCAGCAGGACTTGGAGTAGCCGGAGTATTCTGCGGGACTGCAACAGATGAATGCATCCGCGGACTCATAGTCATGTTCTACTGGTATAAAAAGAAATGGTACGGCAAAAAGCTTGTTGAGAATAATTAAAAAGGACGCCAGCTGATATGTACCCTCTTTACTGGACAACCAGTAAGGAGGGTATTTTTATGCGTTATAGTTATGAATTTAAAAGAAAATGTGTTGAGATGTATTATCGTGGAGAATATCCAGAAACTCCCGAAGGAAT
>JAEEUS010000044.1 GCA_016290615.1 Lachnospiraceae bacterium
CTTCGGACCAGAAAAAATATCAAGATCTACAGGCATCCCTTCATTATTCGGATACATTCCCACAGGTGTTGTATTAACTATGATGTCAGCATCCGACCATTCGCCTTCTTTTTCATAGGTTGAATGGATACATTTGCTTCTCCATCCGCTGTCAGTAACATTTTCCGTGGCTTTTCTTGATACGATAGTGATCCTTGAAGCACCGCTTTTGTAAGCCACATATGACGCAGTCTTTGATGTGCCGCCGCTTCCCAGTATCACGACCTTTTTGCCCTCCCAGTTTATCCCGATCGTGCTCGCAAGATAGGCAAATCCCAGGCAGTCGGTATTGTAGCCGTATATATGACCATCTTTTTTATGCAAAGTATTGACACATCCGATATCTGCGGATATCTCATCATTTTCGCAAAAGGCCATTGCAGTCTCTTTGTACGGGATTGTCACATTGATACCGTCAAAATCAGCCTCGGACAAAAATCCCTCTACTTTATCCTTTTCTACGGGGATAAGTTCATAATCATCATTTCCTATCTGTTCATGCAGTATCTTTGAGAAGCTGTGTCCCAGTTTTTCACCCAACAGGCCGTATTTCATAATCTCTCCCTGGCATAAATAAAGGTCCCGCTAGCGAGACCTTTATTTATCATATGATAAATTTGTTTATTGATATTACAGAAGCTTCTGCTCCATAGCATCGGGATCAACAGAATACTGGATAGCTGTCTCTCTGTCGATCTTGAACGCGTCATACAGTTCCTTAAGGGAATCATCCATTGTGATCATACCCATCTTACGGTTTGTCTGCATAACTGAGTTAAGCTGATGTGACTTACCTTCACGGATCATGTTCTTAACAGCGTTTGTTGTATGAAGAACCTCAAATGCAGCTACTCGGCCGTCACCTTCAAGTGTAGGCATAAGCTGCTGAGAAATAACTGCTTCAAGAACGGCTGCAAACTGTACTCTGATCTGCTGCTGCTGATGAGGCGGGAATACGTCGATTACACGGTCTACGGTACTTGCTGCACCGATTGTATGCAGTGTTGAAAGAACCAGGTGACCTGTTTCAGCTGCTGTTATGGCTGTAGAGATTGTCTCGTAGTCACGCATCTCACCGACGAGGATAACATCCGGGTCTTCACGGAGTGCAGCTCTAAGAGCATTTGCATATGTCTCTGTATCAAGTCCTATCTCACGCTGGTTAACGATCGAAAGATCATGTCTGTGCAGATACTCGATAGGATCTTCCAGTGTGATGATGTGGGCATCTCTTCTGTGGTTGATCGTGTTGATGATTGAAGCAAGTGTTGTTGACTTACCACTACCAGTAGGTCCTGTAACCAGGATAAGTCCACGCTTTCTGCTCCAAAGGTCGATAACCGAATCCGGAACACCCAATACTGCCGGAGAAGGTACCTCCGAGTTAACAAGACGCAGCGCCATCGCTGCAGTTCCTCTTTGCTTAAATGCATTTACACGGAAACGTCCGTGTTCAGGTATTGAATAAGAAAAGTCATGCTCACCATGCTGCTCGTAAGCTCTCTTCTGCCAGTCATTCATGATACAGTCAAGAAGTCTCTGCGTATCAGCGGGCATAAGGATCTTGTAGCTTGAGTCAACCGGTATCAGTCTTCCGTTAAGACGCATCTTGGGCGGTAAACCAACCGTAAGATGAACATCGGATGCACCGATATCAATGGCTTTTATCAGTATCTCATCAATTTCATTCATAGCAATTACCCCTTACTTTATATTTTCCTTCGCTTTTCTATTCTAGCACGTTTCTTTCAACATAACTACTATATTTTTGTAAATAAATTGTAAATTGAACAAAAAATTAAAAAAAAGACTTCGCATGACGGTACGAAGTCTTTAAGTCATTTATTTATATATACGCGTTTTAACGCTTAAGCCATCTTGTTGACAGCCTTTGACATACGAGAAACTTTTCTTGAAGAAGTATTCTTGTGATATACTCCCTTAGAAGTTGCCATATCGATAGTCTTTGTAGCGTCTGTAAGAGCTGTCTGTGCTGCTGCCTTGTCACCAGACTCGATAGCTGCATATACCTTCTTTACAGAAGTCTTAACACCTGACTTTATAGCTTTGTTTCTCTCTGCGTTTCTCTCGCTTACAAGTATTCTCTTCTTAGCAGATTTGATATTTGCCACGTCTGTTACCTCCTATAAGAATAATCCGAGTTTTTCCGGTGCTACATCCAGCCGGACACGGACGATTCGATGTAAACACGCTTAATTATGATAAAACAAGCATCCTGCAATGTCAACAACTTTTTTCATTATCATAGAAGAAAATTTGCAAGAGCAGTGTTGCTCACATCTATGCCCTTTGAAGTAAGCTTTATATTGTCACCATTTATAATGATAAGTCCGTCTTTTACAAGCTTTTCCAAAGGTTTTGCATAAACCGCATATATATCCTGGCTGAAGCGCTCCTTAAATTCTTTTGCACTGATGCCTCTTATCATCCTGAGACCAAGAAACATGAATTCCTCCATGCGCTCGTTCTGTGAGAGTATTCGGTATTCCTCCGTAAGGACTTCAGCCGCCTTTGAGCATGCTTTCATATAAGAATATAGATCGGATGTATTAGAATATCTTACCCCGTCTATAAGAGAGGCAGCTCCTATCCCTAGGCCTATGTAATCAGTCCCTGTCCAGTAGGATGAATTGTGTCTGCACTCATAACCTTCAAGACTGTAGTTGGATATCTCATATCTGTGATATCCTGCTTCATTAAGAAGCCTTTCTGTCATGTAGTACATCTCACGTTCTGTATCCTCGTCAGGTTCATCAGGCCCTGACTCGCCGTACATATCATAAAATGGTGTTCCTTCTTCTATGATAAGACTGTATGAGGATATATGCTCAGGCGTAAGTGAGATGACCTTGTTTAGCGTATCCTTGTATGAATCAAGGCTCTGGCCGGGTATGGCGCTCATAAGATCTATGTTGATGTTGTCAAAACCGGCTTCTCTCGCCATCTTAAATGTTTCAAGGAACTGTTTATAGTCGTGGATCCTTCCGAGAGTTTTGAGTTCATCGTCATTTGCAGACTGAAGTCCTATGCTTAATCTGTTGATGCCGCTTTTCTTATAACTTTCAAGTTTATCTAAAGTTGCGGTTCCGGGATTGCACTCGATCGTCACTTCACGTACTTTTGAAATATCAAATCTGAATGCGAGTGCCTTCATGATCTCATCGATCTGATCCCCTTCAAGGACTGAAGGCGTCCCTCCTCCGAAAAAGATCGTGTCAACAGTGTATTGACTTTTATAGTCAATATCTTTCAGCGGACAGCTGCATATCTCGTTTACAAGGGCTTCGATATACTGTTTTCTGACATTTGTGTCAGCTGTGTCAGAAAGAAAGTCACAATACAGACATTTCCTAATACAAAAGGGGATATGTACATATATCCCCAGTTTTTTCTTATCAATCATATCAATCCTCGTCAAGTTTGAGCACGCTCATGAATGCCTTCTGCGGTACCTCGACGCTGCCTATCTGACGCATACGCTTCTTGCCTTCCTTCTGTTTTTCAAGAAGCTTCTTCTTACGAGTTATATCACCGCCGTAGCACTTAGCAAGTACATCCTTACGCAGTGCCTTGACCGTCTCTCTGGCAATTACCTTGCCTCCGACAGCTGCCTGTATGGGTATCTCAAACAGGTGTCTGGGGATCTCTTCCTTGAGCTTCTCGCACATCTTTCTGCCTCTCTCGTAGGCACTGTCCTTATGTACGATGAACGAAAGGGCATCAACTTCTTCCTTGTTGATCAGTATATCGAGCTTAACGAGATCCGACTTTTCGTATCCCTTAAGGTCATAATCAAATGAAGCATATCCTCTGGAGCGGCTCTTTAATGCATCAAAGAAATCATAGATTATCTCATTAAGAGGCAGCTCATACTTAAGAAGCACTCTGGTCTCTTCCATATAATCCATGCTTATGTGCCTTCCTCGTCTTTCCTGACACAGCTGCATTATAGAACCGATGAATTCCGTCGTAACCATGATCTCGGCATTTACGATAGGCTCTTCCATGTAGTCTATCTCGGATGGATCCGGAAGATTTGACGGGTTGGTGAGTTCTATCATCTCGCCGTTTGTCTTGTGGACCCGGTATATAACACCGGGAGCTGTCGTTACCAGATCAAGGTTATATTCTCTTTCAAGTCTCTCCTGGATTATCTCAAGATGAAGTAGTCCCAAAAAACCGCATCTGAAACCAAAGCCCAGGGCTATTGATGTCTCAGGTTCAAAGTGAAGGGATGCATCATTTAGCTGAAGCTTTGCAAGAGCATCCTTAAGATCCTCATATTTTGCACTGTCAGCGGGATACATTCCACAATATACCATTGAGCGAACTTCCTTATATCCGGGAAGGGCCTCATCACAGGGGTTCTCGTCATCCGTTACAGTATCGCCGACTGCTGTATCCTTTACGTTCTTTATAGATGCTGTTATATATCCTACCATTCCAGCGCTGAGTTCATCACAAGGTATGAACTGACCTGCGCCGAATGTTCCGACTTCAACTACTTCGCATACGGCTCCCGTAGCCATCATCCTTATCCTGCTGCCTCTTTTGACGCTACCGTCCATGAGCCTGCAAAAAATGATGACTCCCCTGTATGAATCATACAGTGAATCGAATATAAGAGCCTTAAGCGGTGCATCGGGATCACCGTTTGGTGCCGGGATCTTTTTAACTATCTGTTCAAGTACCTCTTCTATTCCTATCCCGTTCTTTGCACTTATAAGAGGTGCATCCTGGGCTTCCAAACCTATGACATCCTCTATCTCGTCTATTACTCTCTTGGGATCTGCGCTTGGAAGATCGATCTTGTTAATTACAGGAAATACATCGAGGTTGTGATCCAGTGCAAGGTAAACGTTTGCCAGTGTCTGAGCCTCTATTCCCTGAGCCGCATCAACAACGAGTATCGCACCGTCGCATGCTGCCAGCGAACGGCTGACCTCATAGTTAAAGTCTACATGTCCGGGAGTATCGATAAGGTTAAAGATATATTCGTTTCCGTCCTGCGCCTTATATACTGTCCTGACGGTCTGAGCCTTTATCGTGATGCCTCTTTCTCTCTCGATATCCATGTTGTCAAGGACCTGTTCCTGCATCTCACGCTCGGTAAGCAGTCCCGTCTTTTCTATTATCCTGTCCGCAAGGGTGGATTTTCCGTGATCGATATGCGCAACTATACAGAAGTTGCGTATCTTTGACTGATCAACTTTTGCCATACTAATTCCTACTTTTTCTTTTTATCATCAGCTTTCGGAGTTACAGTTGCTTCTGCCCCGCTAGCCTGAGTCTTTTTATCGTCCTTTTTGCCTGTCGGATTCTCACGTACCGTCTTAAGGATATATCTTCTCACATCCTTGTCAGCCGTTACTATAAACACATCACCTGCACTCTCAACATCAGTTGCCGCGTTGATCTCCTCGACTTCCTCAAACTTGTCGTTAATGATTTTTGCCTTGCCTTCCTTTATGACAAGAGCATAACCGTTAACAAAATCCGTAGCATCATCATACGTATCCTTGAGAGGCTTTCCCTTAAGATCGAGATATCCGTACTTGTTGCCGTCTCTGTAGCGCCAGTAATCTGCATCGGTCATGAATATCTCATCATATATCGCAACAACGATCTTGTCGGAAAGGGTCTCGTTTGTCATTCCCTGACCCTTTGTGATGTCTATGAGCACATCCTTGTCGCCTACCTTTAATACCATGTATTTGCCGAAGTTATAATAACTCTCTCCGTCATATACATAGTCCTTGGCTTCAACCGCGCCGTTATTGAAGTTTCCGAGTGCAAATCCCTTCTTAGCATCAGCCTTCATAAATGATGTATCAAGATCAGCATACCATGTTCCCTTGTCGGTATACCATGAATATGAATCTTCAACATCAAAGAGATCCTTGTATACAAAGTATCCGCCGTTTGGAGCATTTAAGATCTCGTTCATATGATATACAGGGCCTGTGCTTGAGTCGGGTTCCTCAACAGAGCTTTCCTCATCATCCGCTTCTACGCCGGAATCTGTGGTCTCTTCTGTATCCTCTTCGTCTTCTAAAGTCTCGTCATCTTCTTCAAGATCAGCATCTTCCTGATTCTCATCATCGCTGTCAGTATCTTCTATCTCGTTGCCGTCTTCATCGACCTTCTTTTCCTTTACTTTCTTCTTTGTCGATTTCTTCTTGTTTGTCTGACGGATGACCTTGTTGTCTTCCTTCCACTTTGCTACCTGGGCATCAAACTTATCCATGCCGGGAGCCTTCGCAAACCATGTGATCTTTCCGTTCTCATCCATGGTGCCGCAGTTTAGGTTTGTAGGATTTGTATCCTGATCCTCGGTGGGTTCGGCAGTAAATCCCATGACAGCAGTCATGCCGTCCCTGAATCCGTTAAGTGAAAACTGATCATTAACATACAGAACAAGGAATGCCTTGCCGGGCTTGTCGAGCTTGTAATACTCAACTCTGTTCTTTCTGGCATTTTCGCTGTCTTCCTTGGCAAGAACATATACATTTCCGGATGCGACTACGGCATCGTTTCCTTCATAGAGCTTTTTACCTGTATTATCAAACAGAGTATAGGTTGTGGTAACCTCTTCGTACGAATAGGTCGTTCCGTCCTTTTCCTTTGTCACGCTCTGTGACTTGCTTACAGATAATACAAACATTCCTTCCTTTGTGGGAAGCTCGTCTATCTGGCTGTATTTGACAGGGACTATCTCCTTGCCTTCATAATCGATGGCACCGTAAAGATCTCCCTTTTTGACTATGACTGTTCCGCCGTCTGCATAGATACAGTCATCATATCTTGCATTTCCCTGTGCGACACTTAAAAGGCTCTCTTTGGGAGGCTCCTCTTCGACTACGGCTTTTGTTACCGGAGCGTAAGTAACCTTTTCTTCGGGTTCCTCTGTGGGAACAGCGACCGCGATCACCGGCTCCTCCTTATCTATGGCAGTATTCTTGCCTCCCATAAGGCTGGCAGCATATATGGCTGCAAGCAGTACAAATACTCCTCCCGCAGCAACTATGCCGATCTTGATCTTCTTTGCAAGATCTCCCTTGGGCGGCTCCTCCTCTGCCGATGCTTCCTCGTTTATCGTTTCATCACCTGCAGCCTCCTGATCTGTTTCCTCTTTTACTTCTTCAGCAGTTTCTGATGAAGCTTCTTCTGCTGTCTGATCAGTTTCAGCGTTTTCTGCAGTCTCCACAGAAGCTGTTTCTTCTGTCACAGTCTCATTTGCAGGTGCTTCTTCATTCACAGGCATTTCTGCTGTGTTTTCATTGATATTTCTGTCTTCTTCCATAGTTCCACTCCTCAATTATTGCTAACGGCTGTGTCCGCCGCCACCGTGGCTGTGTCCGCCCGACGAAATATGTCCGCCTGAACCGCCGCTGCTCGTTTCTATCTTTACCTTCGATACACTCTTTCTTAAGAAAACATCACCCTGATGAGTTATGGTCGGTCTTCCGTTCTCAACATAAGTCGTGCTTCTTGTTGTCTTGTCACCGACCTTGCTCGACCAGTTGATAAGAACATATATGAGTGCCACAGCCAGTGAAAAGATCGCAATATACAACGGCTTTAGCACATTGAGTGCTTTAGCTGAGCCGCCTTCAAAGTATGAAGGTAAGAGCCTTATAACATTTGAATAGGCAGCATAGTAATCATCATCGTCTGAATCGTCACTAAGATCAGCCAGAGCTATATCCATGATCTCCTCGCAATCAGACCGCGAAAGCTTCTGCATTGCCAGTCCGCTCGTGGATATCCATGAATAAACCCTTCCGGTCCGCTCTTCACGATGAAGGTTATCGACAAATACTATGCTGTTTCCGTATGCCTTGTCATATCCCATCATATGCTCATCGGCAAAGTCATCGGCATATTCCATTACCCATTCACTGGGCTGAGAATTGTATCCCTCAAAAGCAAGAGTCCTGTCTAAAGTAATGACTGCTATATCACATTTGGTCCTTTCCTCGATGGATGCGATAAGCTCATCAAGTTCTTTTTCCTGGGCATCAGTCAGATTCTCGGCATAATCAAATACGTTTACTCCGTTAAGATCCGTATCCTCATTTGTCCAGGTGATCTCTGTATCTCCCGATTTATATATCCTGACACCGATACAGACGACTGCCATTATCGCTATCAGTATGAACGGTATCTTAAAATAGTTTAAAAACTGTTTCATCTCTTCTCCTAAAGCAGCATTCCTCTGAGCAGCAAGCCAGCTAACATCGTAATCAGAAATACGGTAACGCCATAAGCCAAAACCTTGCCTTTGGCTACCGGGGTAACTCCCAAGACCTTGCCGGTCTGACCGTTGACATGATACTTGTATTCCTTGCCCTGATAGCTGAAGATATATACCCATACGGGAAGCAGAGCATAATCCACGGCTTTCTTTATGGGATTTATATTCTCATGGACATTGGTGACGGTGGCATATCCGGTTACGGTAGCTTCCATCATGGCCTTTGAGTCCTTCATGACCTTTGTTACTGCTCGCGGTGTGAGCTCTCTCTCGCCCATGTTGTATTTCTCGGCCAAAAAGCCTGACATGTACTTATCCTGATGCTGCTCTAGCTCCTTGTAGTTATAAGGCTCGATAAGATCCATTAGTCCGTCATCCATAGCAATGGATGCATCAACAGGAACCTTTTCAAAATCTGCATACATCTGTCTTGTTATATCAAAGTAGGATGTCTCGGTATACTGGTATGAACCGCTGACCCATGTCCTTACCTTTGTTCCCGTTGCCTGATAGTTCATGTCGCTGTGATAGTCGTACATGAAAAACGGAACGTAACTTCCCTCCATCTTGTCAAGACTGGCATTTGACAGAAATCCCGCAGGAGTAAAGGGTCTATTTGAAAACTCCTTTTTTAGCAGCTGCTTTGCGTCTTCCTTGCCTATCTTGAATGGTATTATCAGATGTGGCGTAAATTTTCCGCTTACTCTTTCATCGAGTATCACATAGTTTCCGCAGTTGGGACATCTGGTCGCAGAGGTATGCTCCGTAATATCTATGGGAGCTCCGCAGCTGGCGCATGTCACCTTTTTCTCTTCGGCTATCTGCGGTGTTGCCATCTTTTCCTCGGAATCAAGAGATTCGCAGTGCGGGCAGCACATAGCCTTCTTTTCGGGGCTGTATACGATATTTCCGCCACAGTTTTTGCATCTGAATAACATAAACTACATCCTTTCGGGCGCTGAAAATCCAAGAACTCCTATGCATTCTTCAAGGATCTTTTTGCATGTAACGAGTAATGATATATAGCTCTCCTGTTTGCTTGCATCTTCCTCGGCAAGTATCCTGCACTCATGATAAAAGCCGTTAAAGCTGTTTGCCAGATCATAGATATATGAACAGATCTTGTATGGTGCAAGCTCCTCATATGCTGCTTGAATTGAGGTGGCAAACTTTGTTATATCAAGCATCAGATCCTTCTGATGCTTTGAATCTATCACGTTTATCTTTGCATCATCTGCGCTCTTGCCGTTAGCTTCATATTTGGCAAGGATAGATTTGATACGCACTATTGTATAGAGGATATACGGACCTGTATTTCCTTCAAATGACGTGAACTTGTCTATATCAAATACATAATCCTTTGTAGGCTGGTTTGACAGATCTCCGTATTTTACTGCAGCAAGCGCAACGATATCTGCTGTCTTTCTTGCCTCGTTCTCATCAACCTCTCTGTTATCGGTTATCTTTTTATACATTTCATCATTGATCTCTTTAAGCAGAGACTCAAGACGCATAACACCGCCTTCACGTGTCTTGAACGGCTTGCCGTCCTTTCCGTTCATCGTACCGAATCCCAGGAATGCAAGCTCGGTATCATCCTTTACGATGCCTGTCTTTTTAGCACACCTGAATACCTGTGTGAAATGCATCTCCTGACGCTTGTCTGTTATATACAGTATCTTGTCAGGCGCGTTGTCACTCATACGGTCAAGAATTGTTGCGAGGTCTGTTGTAGTATATAGCGCCGCTCCGTCCTTTTTAAGTATCATGCACGGAGGTATCTCTTTTACATCGTCATCCTTTTTGATGTCAACGACAAGAGCTCCTTCGCTTTCATAAGCAAAGCCCTTATCCTTCATCATCTGTACCATATCCTTTATATACGGCTTTGCATCAGACTCACCCTTCCATAATTCAAATGAAACCTGAAGCTTGTCATAGTTCTTCTTAAGGTCAGGTATTGAAACACTCATGATATGCTTCCACAGAGCGGTACGTCCCTTTTCGCCCTGCTGGAGCATGAATGTATCATTCATTGCTTCTTCCTTGTATGCCTCATCCTCTTTTGATTTAGCAGAAGCACATGGATAGATCTCTTCAAGATCAGCTAATGTAAACGGAGGCTCAACAGGGTAATCTCCAGTATAGTCAGGATCAAAGTATACAAGATCAGGCTGTCTTTTTCTCAATTCGGTCATGATAAGACCCATCTGAAGGCCCCAGTCTCCAAGATGGATATCACCTGTGACATCATCTCCCATGTATCTGCACAGATTCTTTACGCACTGACCTATAACGGCGCTTCTTAAATGACCGACATGAAGCGGCTTTGCCACGTTAGGTCCGCCGTAATCTATGATCATCTTCTTAGATTCGCTACCTTCGAGTCCGAACTTTTCTGAAGTACTCATTTCACTGACATAATCGATCAGAAAATCATCCGCAATGTTCATGTTTATGAATCCGGGATTTATGACTTCAACATCCTTTATAGTTTTGCACTCACTAAGTTTAGCCGCAACATCATTAGCGATCATTGCCGGAGCCTTCTTATAAAGCTTTGCGCCTGCCATGGCACCGTTGCACTGCACCTCGCAAAGATCGGGTCTGTTTGACCATGTGACCTTTCCAAGCGTCGCATCATAACCAGCCGCCTCAAAAGCCTGTGCTATTTCGTTTCCTATCAAATCCAATATCTTTTTCATCTTAAAATTCCTTATCTATATGTAAAAAAATCCCTAATATTATACTCGTTTTTCTCTGTAAATACAATCACTGCCTAATATGTCCAGTCCTCGAAGAAGACGCGTTTCTCCCTTACTTTGCCATGACGCTTGTTGTATTCGTTCACGGTGGCGATTCCGATGAGAACCGATCCCGCAAGCAGCAGATATACCCACCATGCGATCGAAAGCCACAGGACTCTTGTCGAGCTTATCAAAAGAAGGAAAAGCGTAACTACCGCCATGATAAACCACTGCTTCTTTCTTGCAAGATATGACCATACGATGACACCGACCATTATAATGCCCAAGAACAGTGCGTCAGACAGCTCGTACGTAGCTATCGCCGAAATCAGCTGCACCAGGCTGCATATAGAGGCGATGATGAATGTGACCCATCCGGGTCTTTCATCCGTACCGGAACGGTATACCACGATCATGTTAAACACGGCAGCAAGCATGATACCCGTTATGCGCCATTCGATCTCCCACTCATCTGATATATAAAGCCAGGGCTGTGTAAACCACGCAAATAAAACGATAAGAGACGAAGCTGTAAGCACTGCCCTGTTTTTATTTGAATCCCTGTTCTCATCATATCTTCTGTAAAAGCTAAGTACAAATACTGCAAGCAGAAGTATTCCCATGCAGCGAACACCGTCATCTTTTTTGTTTATGATCTCGATCAGAGGGATAATACCCGAGATATTGATCCAGTCATCCACCCATGTCCTGTTTGCACTGGTTCCTTCAAGAAATCTGTGGAGTACAAATCCCAGCAGAGTAGAAACGATAAAAGCACACACAAAAGCCCAAATCGGCGGATAATACTCATACATGAGGACATATATCTGTATGACGGGTAGGAATGACCATTTCGAAAGACCCGCAAAATGCTGGTAGACCATATATGCCGCACCGACAAAAGCAGCGAGTATGAATATACCCATCGCATCCACGCTTGAAGCAAGGAATGAAAATGCCGCAAGTACAAACCCTGTCTCGACTAACAGTTTTTTGCTTCCCTTTTTGTAGGCAAAAACAAACATCCCTATTACACCCGCAAGATATACGGCGATCTTGTAAAAGACGAACACTCTCTCATCCGCGTATGCGTACTCGCTTATGGATGCAAACTCTATCGTAAAGCATATGGCAAGTATGACAGTCCAGAAATAGCCAAGTCCTTCCTTAAACTTTCTGTAGATGAGTGTTATGAGTCCCGCACCGAGCATGAACATCAATATCGCCCACTCGGATATGAACTCATCTCTTATTTCAAAGAACGGCTGCACAGCCAGATCTATAGTGAATATGACAGCTGCAACAGTTAACAGTATGTTCTGTGCATATTCGTTTGCTCTTTTATAAAAGCTTGCAAAATACAGTGACAGAAGGATAAATGCGAAAAATACCCACTTGTCTCCTACATTTGAGATGACGAATATGGAATCGATCGCAGGAATAATGGCAGCTATAGAAAGCCATTCGATCAGGCATCTGTCCTCGCTTCTTTCAACAATATTTTTCTGAACGAATCTCGTTCCTATAACGGTAAGTGCAGTGATCGCACAGAATAATACAAATCCTATGATGCATGCCTGTGATATATCCGTCATATTCTTTTCCAGGATATCGCTTATGAACATGCATACGGAATAATATGCGATAAGTGCGGGTATGATGCCCGAGTAGTTGTGTTTATCCTTTCTTTGCAGGATATACTGGATCACAGCGACAGGTATCAGGATATACAGGAATATATTTTCACTGTCCATAACAGCGATGATAAATGTAATTCCTGCAGCTAACTGCATGAAAACGGTCGATACGAGAACCTGTCTTTTTTTGAAAAGATCATATGCGTAAACAGCAACAAGGACTGCCCATACCAGTATGAAATCGTATGTCCTGTCAGGCAGGAGTCTGTCTGAAAGACATACGCATGTGATACAAAGACCTCTTACTATCGCACCTATTCCCTTATCGGTCTGATATTTATCCTTTATAAACAGATATCCCAAAATGAGCACTATTACGCCCACTGCATAAAATGCAAGTACGTCCCCGAGTTCTGTCTCGATATACGGGTCAAAGTCAAATACAGCTTCAAGTGTCGCTATACAGATCAATATCAGTGATGCGATACGGGCTATCTTATAGGTGACGACTTTACATTCATTTCTCTTTTCATATACAGAAAAGGCAAGCATCGATCCTATCAGAAATACGCCGCAGCTTATCAGCTGAGCCTTTATATCTGTTGTCACATGAACAGTCAGTATCTCGACAGTCAGCAGTGCGAAGCCAAAGCTTATGCTGCTTAAAAGCACCATGTCGTAGATCCATCTTCCCGCCAGCAGACACAGCGCGATTATGGCAGTGGTTATTCCCCAGATCAGTGCAGCGCCGTTTTCAAAATCCTTATAATAGCCGCCGTACCATCCAAAATACCCTGCCGCAAGATTTATGAATGCAAGAGCACCGCTTCCCAGTATAAAGAATGTGATACTCGTTTCTCTGAGTCTAAGCTTCTTTTCCGCAAACCATGCACTTGCAAAGAACACTGCAACAGCGCCCAAAAGCACTGCGATCTTTGCCAGAGGTCCGAGATGATTCCATGTAGTAGTGGCAAATATCGTACCGGCTATAAGCACGAGTACAACTCCTATGCCAAACATGTAAACGCCGCTTGTCCTGGTATATTCGGGCTTTTCATTTGCCTGTATGTTCTCTGTCAGAACAGGCTCGGATTCAATAACCTCAGGCATGATCTCAGGCATTGCTTCAGGCTGAACTCTTTCAGTTTCGGATTCAGGTGTAACAGTCTGAGTAACCGGTTCAGGTTCATGCTTAATAATTTGCTCAACATCCTCAAGATTTACGGGATGAGCTTCGCTTTCAGCCGGCATGACCTGAGATGATCGCTTTTCGCCCTTAAGCTCTTTTATCTTATCAAGATAGTTTGATATCTCGATATCCTTGGCGCGAATGATCTTCTCCTGATTCTTGGAAGCGCGTATATATATTATCAACATCGGGATGAGCACCAGAGGGCTCAGAATCCACAAAACTATAAACAGTGCCATATGTATTTCTCCCTATATTTCCAACTTATTATTTTATCATAATCATTTCTTTTTGTCATAATTTTGGTATAATATGCGGTATGAACAAGAGAAACTACAACAGTGAAATGGAAAGCATCATATCGACTCTTAGCCTGCGCACTCACAGGCTTCTGCTCCACAGCTGCTGTGCGCCCTGTTCGAGTACATGTCTAGAGGTTCTGACTCCTCATTTTGAAGTCACGATCCTTTACTATAACCCCAACATAACTGATGCTTCGGAATATAACCTTCGTCTTGATGAGGAAAAACGATTCATTGAGACACTGAATAAAAATAACGGCTTTCAAAACGGCAATGCCTTTCATCCCATTTCGATAATAGATGCCAGGTACGAACCGGCAGAATTTTTCGAAGCCGTAAAGGGATACGAATCATGTCCCGAAGGCGGTGACAGATGTTTTATATGCTACGAGATGAGATTAAGAGAAGCAGCACTTACAGCGAAGTCTCACGGCTTTGATTATTTTACGACTACGCTTACCTTATCTCCGCTTAAAAACTGCGACAAGCTAAACGAGATAGGCCAGAAACTCTCAGATGAGTTAAATGTGGCATTCCTGCCTTCGGATTTCAAAAAAAAGGATGGATACAAGCGATCCATCCAGTTATCAAACGATTATGAACTTTACAGGCAGAACTACTGCGGCTGCATCTTCAGCAAAAGGTGATGTCAGTCTTTTATTGCAAGATGACCTGAAACTCTTAAAGAAGTAACATTAAAGCTGTCATCATACTGAACATCCATATATGTGATATATAAGCGAGTCTTTTCATCAACATCGACCGTATCAACGCCGTATATGGTCTTTGTCTCTTCCACTTCATTTGCCGCATTGAAACGCTCAAGAAACGATGCCATCTCTTCTGTAAGATCGGCTGTCGCATAGCTGACTCCGTCTATATTTATATCCACATGAGCTATATCGGCAAGGCCGTCTGTGCCAAGAGGCGCATCCACATCAAATCCGGCTATCCTGTCAAAATCCCTTACATCCATGAATGAATTGTCAGCATTCAGATAACCGTAGTTCTTAAAGTCCCTGAACACATAGACATTGACGCTCATTCCCATAAGAGTGATCAGATTCTGATCATCCCTTGTCATGAAACCATCTACATAATCCTCGCCCTCAGTCTCAAGAAGGTTTTTATAGGCTGTAACTATCTTTGTCTTTTCCTCGTCGGAGTACTCAGCCTCTTTGTTTGCCAGATAATCATCCAGTATCTGTCTGTCATCACTGCCTGTCTTTTTACCGCAGGCTGATATGGTCATGATTAAAAGCATCAGTACAATAAATCTGATACTCATCTTTCTTACTGCTGTCATAATCCCTCACGTCACTTAAAATTTCCATAAAACAAGAAAGCTTTGATATATGCCAGACTGACATCTACCAAAGCCTCCGATGCGTATGTTGTCTGTTATCACACGCATTATACCATATATTTTCCTTCAGGGTCCAAAATATCCTTTAGCTCGTAGATGGAAAGGATAGCTTCTCTGTATTCACTGATCTTGTGATCGAGCTGATAATCCGAATCGAGACTGCGTGAAGTCGGTTTCTTTTCATCAAAGCAGTATCTGCCGGCCTGCTTATAGGCTCTGTCATTAATGGTAACAGTCATCACATTGCCCTTCATGCAGATGCAGATATAGTGTTCCTTTCTAAGCTTTAAGAGAGTTTCTATCATTGTGGGAGTCAGGAATCTGTATGCTTCGTTATCATAGGTTGCTATGGTATCAAAGTTTTCGGCAAACTCATTGTTCTCCGTATCGATTACCGTGACATCCTTATCTTTTATCTTTTTAAAGCGGTTCTTTTCTCTCTCGCCTATGAGCGTCTTTTTGGTAGTGGTGCTCATGATATTGATAGTGCCGTTAACTGTAAAGCTTGTACGGAACTTGAATATCACGCCGTCAAAGAATATCTCCTCATGCTTGTCGCCGTCCGAATCCTCATATTCGTGGTACAGCTTGTATCCGCAAAACTCAAAGGCATCGGTGTTTTCCTTATTGAGCCAGTCATAGGAGCAGTTTGAATACGTATATGTATATGTCCGCTTGCTTATCGGTCTGACAAGATGGGCTTCGACCAGCGCTTCATCAAAGCGCTGACCTGAATCAACCATATCCGCTCCGTTAAAGTGGAAGGTAAGATCCAGTTTGTCATCCAGTGCCTTGATAGCAGGCTGCGCGACCTTATTTTTGTAGTCATAGGCCTTATACTCAGGTGTGCCCCTGTTTCGGCCAAAGAACACCCATATCAGGATTAAAAACACGCTAAACTGAAGTGCCAATCCCATCAGGACAAGAAGAAAAGGCAGCAAGAGGAAAAATCCTACAATGACTCCGACCTTATGATTGTTGCAAAATTCAGCCGACTTTTCCTTGTTGAACTTTCCGGCAAACCTTTCCCTTAAGCTCGCGGGTGCGATGGAGTTAAAGTACTTGAGTTCCTTAAGCACCTGCGCTTTTTTATCCTCATCGATATTCCCATACAGCATTCTTTGTCTGAAAGAACTTAATTCCATATATCAGATCCTCATATATTCATGCTAAGGTCTACGTCCTTGATCTGGTCGAGATTCTCCTCATGGATGTAATCCATCTTTGTTACATTCTTCATTCCGCAAACGATAGAGGACGGAAATGTGACTGTGTAGTTGTTAAGCTTTGTGATGTTTCCGTTAACCGCGCGTCTTGCAGCCGAATACTGATTAGACTGATCGGAAAGCTTGTTGATGAGATTGTTGAATATCTCTGCGCTCTTTAATTCAGGATATGCCTCACCGAGTGCGAAAAATCCTTTTACCGCTGCCTCCTGGGTCTTGGATGCTTCGTTGAGCTGATCGATAGTCGCATTCGAGGGAACCTGAGTCAGATGTCTTAATCCCTCAAAGACTCTCTGTTCATGCTGTGCATACTGTTCAGCAACCTTCTTGCCCTGCATCAGTACATCATATCTCTGTCTCAACTGGATCTCAACGCCTGAAAGAGATTCATCGATCTTTAACTTGATCCTGTTGATATTGTTGCTGGTAGAGATGAACCAGCCCACCAAACATACAACTAAAAACGCCAAAACTATCAGAATGATCATATTTTCTTCCTCCTTATGATACTATTCTACTATCTATGAATATGAATATAAACCGTAAAATCACCAAGATAAGACCGTTTATTTTGCTTTTCTACCCCTCATTACGCTTCACAAAGTCGATTGAGGCATTTCTTGCATCATCGCTGTCGCTTCCGTCAAAGCCGTGTCCCGCACCGTTTATTGTTATAAGTGAAGCATCCGGGTATTTCTTAAGCGCACTTTCGGAATAAGCTATAGGAACGATCTCATCCTCATCACCGTGGATTATGAGAACAGGTTTAAGGTAACCTGTCTGGATATCATTTAGATCAAGACTTACGGCTACAGGATCATAATCCTTAGATATCTTCATCCCCATTACATCCGATATTCCTTTCTCAAGTCGTTTTTTTGCATCATCGATAATGACAAAAGCAGGATACCACAGGATGAGACCTTTTATCATAGAGCGAAGTCGTCTAGCCACCATCGCAGATACCATGCCTCCCTGGCTCTCGCCTATCAGATACAGAGATTTTGTATCCACATACGGCATAAGTATTGCATGATTTATCACACATACAAGATCATCCGCCTCTGTTTCAAGAGTCATGTTAAGCATATCGCCATCACTCTCGCTGTTAAGTCCGCCGCCGCAGAAATCAAAAAAGATACAGACTATCCCGTTATTTGCAAAACCGCTGCCGTGATGCATAAGTTCCCTGTAGTTTGATCCAAACCCGTGAGAAAAGATGACTGTCGGAAAAGTACTGCTGTCATCATCAGGTCTGAATACGCGTCCGCTTATTAACGAACCGTCTTTCTTTTTCAGCTTGAAAGGCTGAGATATGATATCATATTCCATCTTTATTCCCCCTGTATGTCCTTTAAAAACGGAGCATTCTTGTCATAATCTGCTATCTCGCATACAGGTGCAGACAGCTTGAGTCCTATCTGCTCATCCCTGTAGTTCAGCTTCTTGGTAAAGCCTTCGCTGCCGCATCTGTTCATCGAATACATCAGGATCATGTCATCCTCAAGCGATAAAAATGCATGTCCAAATCCCGAAGGGACATATACCGCATGAGCATTCTTATCAGAGAGTTCAAAAGACTCCCATTTAAGATATGTTGGTGAATCCTTTCTCAGATCTATTATGTAATCAAAACCCCTGCCACTGACAACAGAAACAAGTCTGTCCATAGGATCAGACTCATCCCTGTAATGTATCCCAAAGAACGTGCCCTTTTTGGGCATGGTATACGTCCTGTTTTCTTTTATGGTAAATTCACTGAAAATGTCAGATATGCTCTCATCAAATGAAACAGTCATGTTTCCTCGTCTGTCATCCCTTGATCTTAGAGACAGCAAAGCAGCCCCATCAAAGATTCTTTTTATAATTTCTCCGCGAGAAAACCCCTTCCTACGCAGTCGGTTGTGGGATGAATCGCGGAAATTCTTTTAAAAAGCGCAAAACACTTGTTCTATGAACATATGTTTGGTATAATATATATATGAATAAAGCTATCAAATACAGACTATATCCAACAAAAGAACAAGCCGAGTATT
>JAEEUS010000045.1 GCA_016290615.1 Lachnospiraceae bacterium
TTGAGGGAGTAAACGATGCAACACTCGTAGCTACGGCATTCGGAAACGTATTCGGCCGCTTCGGACAGTGGTTTGTAGCAATAGCGATGCTACTGTTTGCATTCACCACCGTTCTTGGATGGTCACACTACGGAAGCAAGGCTGTTGAGTATCTGTTCGGCATAAAGGGAACAAAGATCTACAGAGTCATCTTCGTACTCATGGTAGTGAGCGGTTCACTCATGACAAGCTCTCTTGCATGGGATATCTCGGATACATTCAACGGACTTATGATGATCCCCAACCTTATCGGCGTTATAGCTCTCTCGCCTGTAGTTGTTAAGATACTTAGAAACTACATCGCAAGAAGACTTAAGAACGAGGATATAGACCCCATCCTGTCATTCGATCCTGCCACCCAGAAGGAACAGGCAGCAAGACTTGAGGCAGGAGAGGAATAAAACAGTAAACGGGTAAATACAGAGAGGAGTATCAAATGAGCACATCTACAATAGGTATCATGATATCGATCATTGCTTACATGTGTTTTGTAATAGGCATCGGTATCTGGTCATTTAAGAAAAACAGCCACAATACTGACGAGTACTTCCTTGGCGGAAGAAAGTTGGGACCCTTTGTTACCGCAATGAGTGCAGAGGCCAGCGACATGAGCAGCTATCTTTTGATGGGTGTACCCGGTGTCGCATACATGACAGGTCTTGCAGATGCATTCTGGACAGCATTCGGTCTTGCGGTAGGAACATATCTTAACTGGCTCTTTGTTGCGAGAAGACTTCGTACATATACAGTCGTTTGCGGCAATTCAACAACACTGCCGATATTCTTCTCCAACAGATACAGAGACGACAAGAGGATCCTTTCCGTTATAAGCGCGATCATAATCGTTATCTTCTTTGTTCCCTATGTGGGATCAGGATTCTCCGCATGCGGAAAGCTCTTCGGAAGACTCTTTTCAACAACAAGCGAGCTTACGACCAAGCAGTATCATACGGCAATGATCGTATTCGCACTCGTTATAATCTTTTATACGACACTCGGCGGATTCATGGCAGCATCGACATCTGACTTCTGGCAGAGCGTTATCATGACATTTGCTCTTGTTGTCATCGTTATCTACGGTGTTAACAGTGTCGGCGGAATGGGCGCTGTAATGGACAATGCAAGAAGCATCGCTGGCTTCTTTGATCTTAACGCGATGCATGATGCGGCTACAGGCAATTCCGTAGACTATGGATTTATAACAAAGATATCAACACTCGCTTGGGGACTCGGATACTTCGGAATGCCTCACATCCTCTTAAGGTTCATGGCAATAGAAAACCCCGGAAAGCTCAAGCTCTCAAGAAGAGTTGCAACCGTTTGGGTATTCATCTCACTTGGCGTTGCTGTATTTATCGGTATCATGGGATGCGCAATGAGCAACAAGGGCGTTATCGAACAGCTTGCAGACGGCGAACAGGTAATAATCGTTATATCTCAGCTTATCGCAAGCCACGGAATCCTGGCTGCACTCCTTGCAGGTCTCATCCTTGCGGGAATCCTTGCTGCAACAATGTCAACAGCAGACTCACAGCTTTTGGCAGCAAGCTCGAGCGTATCACAGAACATCCTAAAAGAAGTGTTCATGAAAGACATAGATGCAAAGACAGAGATGATCATCGCTCGTGTCACTGTTGGAATCGTTTCTGTCATAGGTGTTATCATCGCATGGAACCCCAACAGCTCGGTATTTAATATCGTATCATTCGCATGGGCAGGCTTCGGTGCCGCATTCGGTCCGACAGTCTTGCTTGCTCTTTTCTGGAAGAGATCAAACCTCTACGGAGCACTTGCCGGAATGGTAAGCGGAGGAGCGATGATATTCATATGGAAGTTCCTCGTAAGACCTCTGGGAGGCGCTCTCAATATCTACGAGCTTTTGCCTGCATTCATCGTAGCTTTTGTATTCAACATAGCAGTAAGTCTTCTTACAAAGGCTCCCGGTGAAGAGATCACAAAGGAATTCGAAGCAGTTCAGGAATCACTTAAGAACGCATAATATATACAGAAGAAAAAGATCCCCGTTACATGCGGGGATCTTTCTTCTTGCTCTTACATCTAATTAACACATACTATATATAGAAGAAACAGGTTTATCGTCAGCATATTTAGGGGCAGATATTTATGAGATCATCTGTGACAGAATATAAGTGAACTTACATGCGACAGACTGCGATAAATACCGCAAAAAATTTTTTAAAAAAGTGCTTGCAAAACGTGAAAGTATAGTGTATAGTAGACGTTGCTGTGGCATGATAGCTGTGAAGCGTGAGGTTGCTGCCTTCGTGGCAGGTTTTCCGTGGAGCGAATGTCAAGTTAGGAAACTGACGACAAGTCACTGTACAAGTAACGTCTAATAGTAATTAGAAACAACGTGTGAAAAGCCTGGCGGATGAAAATCCGCTTAGTAAAAAAACAGGACACACACGGAAGAGTGTACAGTCACCGCTTGTCGTACTTATCAATTAAAAGTGCGAAAAGGAGGCGACTTTTTTTATGGCAAATCAGATAATGAGAATCACTCTGAAAGCTTATGATCATCAGCTCGTTGATGCATCTGCCAAAAAAATCATTGAAACTGTCAAGAAGAACGGATCTCAGGTTAGCGGACCGGTTCCGCTTCCTACTAAAAAGGAAGTTGTAACGATCATCCGTGCCGTACACAAGTACAAGGATTCAAGAGAACAGTTCGAGCAGAGAACACACAAGAGACTGATCGACATCATCACACCTACACCCAAGACGGTTGATGCTCTTCAGAGACTGGAGATGCCTGCAGGTGTTTACATCGACATCAAAATGAAAAACAAATAAGACCTTCTTCTAGTATGGACGTGATATACGCCCCGCTGTAGGTCAAACAAGGAGGAAAATCTAATGAAGAAAGCTATTTTAGCAACAAAGGTTGGTATGACCCAGATCTTCAATGAAGACGGAGCACTCATACCTGTAACCGTTCTTACAGCAGGTCCCTGTGTGGTAACACAGATCAAGACTGTTGAGAACGATGGCTACTCAGCAATCCAGGTAGGATTTGGCGAGAAGCCGGAAAAAGTAGTTAACAAGGATAAGTCAGGCAAGAAAGAGATTGCTCACAGACACGGTGTTAACAAAGCTGTCAAGGGTCATCTCGATAAAGCCGGAGTAGGTCCTAAGAGATACTTAAGAGAGTTCAAGTTCGAAAATGCCGAAGAGTATGCGATCGCTCAGGAGATCAAGGCTGACATCTTTGAAACAGGTGACAAGGTAGACGTTACCGCTATTTCAAAGGGTAAGGGCTTCCAGGGCGCTATCAAGAGACTCGGACAGCACAGAGGTCCCATGAAGCATGGTTCCAAGTTCCATCGTCATCAGGGTTCCAACGGTGCTTGCTCTTCACCGAGCAGAGTATTCAAAGGCAAAGGCATGCCCGGTCACATGGGACATGTAAAGGTTACTGTACAGAACCTTGAAGTAGTAAGAGTAGACGCTGAAAAGAATCTGCTTCTTATCAAGGGTGCGGTACCCGGCCCCAAGAAGGCATTGGTTACTGTTAAGGAAACAACAAGAGCTCAGGCTTAAGAGATAGTGCTTTTGCACGATGAAAGGAGGACCATCCAAGATGGCAAACGTATCGGTTTATAACATGGAAGGAAAAGAAGTTGGAACAATGGAACTTTCCGATGCGATCTTTGGTGTTGAAATAAACGAACACCTCGTTCACATGGCCGTTGTTCAGCAACTTGCTAATAATCGTCAGGGTACTCAGAAAGCTAAGACACGTTCTGAAGTAAGCGGCGGCGGAAGAAAACCCTGGAGACAGAAAGGAACAGGACATGCCCGTCAGGGATCTACAAGATCACCCCAGTGGACAGGCGGCGGAGTTGTATTCGCACCCGTTCCGAGAGACTACTCTTTCAAGATGAACAGAAAAGAGAAGAGAACAGCTCTAAAGAGTGTTCTCACAGACAAGGTAGCAAACAATTCTCTCATCGTACTTGACAAGCTTTCATTCGATGAGATCAAGACAAAGAACTTCGTTAAGGTGCTTGACAACCTTAAGATAGAGGGCAAGGCTTTAGTAGTATTAAACGAGAACGATCAGAATGTAGTAATGAGCGCAAAGAACGTTCCCACAGCCAAGACAGCTCTTACAAGCACGATCAACGTATATGACATCTTAAATGCTAAGACACTCGTTCTTACACAGGATGCCGTTAAGACAATCGAGGAGGTGTATGCATAATGGCAGATATTAAATATTATGATGTTATCCTCAAGCCCGTTGTAACAGAAAAGAGCATGAACGCCATGGCTGAGAAGAAGTACACATTCCTTGTTCATCCCGAGGCTAACAAGTCTATGATAAAGGAAGCCGTTGAGAAGATGTTCGAGGGTACAAAGGTAGCAAGCGTTAACACAATGAACAACGACGGCAAGAACAAGAGACGCGGCATGGTAGTCGGCAAGACAGCCAAGACCAAGAAGGCAATAGTTCAGCTTACAGCTGACTCAAAGGACATTGAGATCTTCTCAGGTCTGTAAATCGCCTAGGATATGTGCATAATGAGCACGATAACAAACATTTAAAAAGGAGAAATTATCATGGGAATTAAGACATACAACCCATACACACCGTCCAGAAGAAACATGACCGGTTCTGATTTCTCAGAGATCACTGCATCGACTCCCGAAAAGAGCCTGTGCACATCTTTAAAGAAGAACGCTGGACGTAACAATCAGGGTAAGATCACTGTTAGACACCACGGCGGCGGTAACAGAAGAAAGTACAGAATAATCGATTTCAAGAGAAATGCTAAGGACGGAATCCCGGCAGTCGTTAAGACTATCGAGTACGATCCCAACAGAACAGCCAACATCGCACTCATCTGCTACGCAGACGGCGAGAAGGCATACATCCTTGCTCCCGAAGGCTTAAAGGTTGGAGCAAAGCTCATGAACGGTGCACAGGCCGAAGTTAGGATAGGTAACTGCCTTCCCCTTTCTGAGATCCCTGTAGGTACACAGGTTCATAACATCGAGCTCTATCCCGGTAAGGGCGGCCAGCTCGTAAGAAGCGCAGGTAATGCGGCTCAGCTCATGGCTAAGGAAGGTAAGTATGCAACACTTCGTCTTCCTTCAGGCGAAATGAGAATGGTTCCTATCATCTGCAGAGCTACGATCGGTGTTGTAGGCAACGGCGATCACAATCTGATTAACATAGGTAAGGCAGGACGTAAGCGTCACATGGGCATAAGACCTACAGTAAGAGGTTCTGTTATGAACCCTAACGACCATCCGCACGGCGGTGGTGAAGGACGCGCACCTATCGGACGTCCCGGTCCATGCACACCTTGGGGTAAACCCGCTCTTGGTCTTAAGACACGTAAGAAGAAGAAAGCTTCTAACAAGCTGATCGTAAGAAGAAGAGACGGAAGAGCTATTAAGTAGTTAATCAGGTAGGAGGAAATATAAATGGCTAGATCACTTAAAAAAGGACCTTTTGCAGATGAGAGCCTGCTCAAAAAAGTAGACGCTATGAATGCTGCAGGAGATAAACAGGTTATTAAGACTTGGTCACGTCGTTCCACAATCTTTCCTTCATTCGTAGGACACACAATCGCTGTTCACGATGGAAGAAAGCATGTACCGGTATATGTAACGGAAGATATGGTCGGACATAAGTTGGGCGAGTTCGTTGCAACACGTACATACAGAGGACACGGCAAGGACGAGAAGAAATCTAAAGTAAGATAAGGAGGACTAAGAGATGGCAAAGGGACACAGAAGCCAGATTAAGAGAGAAAGAAATGCCAACAAAGATACAAGACCTTCAGCAAAATTATCTTACGCTAGGGTTTCAGTACAGAAGGCATGCTTCGTATTGGATGCTATCAGAGGCAAGGATGTGAATACAGCACTCGCAATCCTTACATACAATCCCAGATATGCATCAAGCATCATCAAGAAACTTTTGGAATCAGCAATCGCTAACGCTGAAAATAACAACGGTATGAATCGTGATAATCTTTTCATCGCTGAGTGCTACGCAGACAAGGGCCCCACAATGAAGAGAATTAGACCGAGAGCACAGGGAAGAGCCTACAGGATCGAAAAGAGACTGAGCAACATCACTGTAGTTCTGGACGAGAGATAGGAAGGAGATCAAAATGGGACAGAAAGTTAATCCTCATGGTCTGAGAGTCGGCGTTATCAAGGATTGGGATTCCAAGTGGTATGCGGATGGCGCAGATTTTTCAGATTACCTGGTTGAAGATTACAACATCAGAAAATTTCTTAAGAAGAAGTTGTACGCAGCCGGTGTTTCTAAGATTGAGATAGAAAGAGCATCAGACAGAGTAAAGGTTATCATCTATACAGCTAAGCCCGGTGTTGTTATCGGTAAGGGCGGCAACGAGATAGAGGTAACAAAGAAGGAACTGTCAAAGATCACAGACAAGAAGATCACAGTAGATATCAAGGAGATCAAGAAGCCCGACAAGGATGCTCAGCTTGTAGCAGAGAACATCGCAGGTCAGCTTGAGAACCGTGTATCTTTCAGAAGAGCTATGAAGTCATGCATGGGCAGAACCATGAAGGCTGGTGCTATGGGTATCAAGGCAGCCGTTTCAGGACGTCTTGGCGGAGCCGACATCGCACGTACAGAGTTCTACAGCGAGGGTACTATCCCGCTTCAGACACTTCGTGCAGATATCGAATACGGTTTTGCTGAAGCAGATACCACATATGGTAAGGTAGGTGTTAAGGTATGGATCTACAAGGGTGAAGTACTTCCTACAAAGAATAGCGAAGAGTCTGTTTCGCAGGAAGGGAGTGACAAATAATGTTAATGCCGAAGAGAGTGAAGCGCCGTAAGCAGTTCCGTGGCAGCATGGCTGGTAAGGCACTTCGTGGAAATGTAATAACAAATGGTGAATTTGGTCTTGTGGCTACAGAGCCCTGCTGGATCAAGTCAAACCAGATAGAAGCAGCCCGTGTAGCGATGACTCGTTATACAAAGCGTGGCGGTAAGGTCTGGATCAAGATATTCCCTGACAAGCCGGTAACGGTTAAGCCTCTGGGTACTCGTATGGGTTCCGGAAAAGGTGCTGTTGATCAATGGGTAGCAGTTGTTAAGCCCGGAAGAGTAATGTTCGAGATCGGCGGTGTAGCCGAGGATGTAGCTAAGGAAGCATTACGTCTTGCTATGCACAAGCTCCCCTGTAAATGCAAAATAGCCTCAAAGGCAGACTTGGAAGGCGGTGTGTCAGATGAAAACTAATAAGTATGTAGAAGATTTAAATACAAAATCAGCTGCAGAATTAGCAAACGAGTTGGTAGCTGCTAAGAAAGAACTTTTCAACTTAAGATTCCAGAATGCTACAAATCAATTAGACAACACAGCTAGGATCAAAGAAGTTCGCAAGAACATAGCGAGAATTCAGACAGTTATAACAAAAAAGGCTAATGAAGCTTAATTGATTTGGAAAGGAGCAAAGCCGTGGAAAGAAATTTGAGAAAAACTCGTATCGGTAAGGTAGTCAGCAACAAGATGGACAAGACTATTACCGTTGCTATCGAAGACCATGTTAAGCATCCGCTTTATGGAAAGATCGTTAAAGAGACATATAAGCTTAAAGCTCATGATGAGAACAATGAGTGTGGCATGGGTGATACAGTAAAAGTTATGGAGACAAGACCTCTGTCAAAGGACAAGAGATGGAGACTTGTTGAGATCATTGAGAAAGCAAAATAATAGATTGATCTATAACGATCAAGATTGGAAGGAGAATTAGCATGATTCAGCAAGAAAGCAGACTTAAATGCGCTGATAATACTGGTGCAAAAGAACTCTTATGCATCAGAGTTATGGGCGGATCTACAAGAAGATATGCAAACATTGGTGATATAATCGTTGCTACTGTCAAAGATGCAACACCAGGTGGCGTTGTAAAAAAGGGTGATGTTGTCAAGGCTGTCGTAGTAAGAACAGTAAAGGGCGCTCGCCGTAAAGATGGTTCATACATCAGATTTGATGAGAACGCTGCAGTTATCATAAAAGAAGATAAGACTCCCAGAGGAACACGTATATTTGGGCCCGTAGCAAGAGAGCTTCGTGAGAAGCAGTTCATGAAGATCGTTTCCCTTGCTCCGGAAGTATTATAGGAGGTGCACCGTGGCAACATTAAAGATCAAAAAGGGTGACACAGTAAAGGTTATTGCCGGAAAAGACAAAGACAAGGAAGGCAAGGTTATTGCAGTAGATCCTAA
Source organism: Lachnospiraceae bacterium (assembly GCA_016290615.1). Taxonomy (GTDB): domain Bacteria; phylum Bacillota; class Clostridia; order Lachnospirales; family Lachnospiraceae; genus Colinaster. Next base: position 8,290 of record JAEEUS010000045.1, read on the forward strand.
GAATAACAGAGTAACAGTTGAAGGCATAAATGTTGTAAAGAAGCATGAGAAGCCCTCTGTTGCAAACCAGAACGGTGGAATTATTCAGAAGGAAGCTCCGATTGATGTTTCCAATGTGATGTACGTTCACAAGGGAAAAGCAACCAGAGTCGGATTCAAGATGGATGGTGACAAAAAGGTTCGCTTTGCAAAGAGTACCGGTGACGTAATCGACTAACTTAGGAAGGAGGAAAACATTAAGTGAGCAGACTAAAAGACTTATATAATGATCAGATCGTTGAGAATCTGACTAAGAAGTTCGGATACAAGAATGTCATGCAGGTTCCCAAGCTTGACAAGATAGTTGTCAACATGGGTGTGGGTGAAGCAAAGGAAAACGCTAAGATCCTCGAATCTGCAGTTAAAGATATGGAGGCTATTACAGGCCAGAAGGCAGTCCTTACAAAGGCTAAGAATTCAATTGCTAACTTCAAGATCCGTGAGGGTATGGCAATCGGATGTAAGGTAACACTCAGAGGCGAGAAGATGTATGAGTTCCTTGACAGACTCGTAAATCTTGCACTGCCCCGAGTTAGAGACTTCAGAGGCGTAAATCCCGATTCTTTCGATGGCAGAGGTAACTATGCACTTGGTATCAAAGAGCAGATCATCTTCCCCGAGATCGAGTACGACAAGGTCGACAAGGTAAGAGGAATGGATATCATCTTTGTTACTACAGCAAACACTGACGAAGAAGCACGCGAGCTCTTAAAGGAGTTCAACATGCCTTTCGCAAGATCATAGTTAACCCATTTTAGAAGGAGGATAAATTCATGGCTAAGACAGCAATGAAAGTAAAGCAGCAGCGCAAGCAGAAATTCTCTACCAGAGAATATACACGCTGCAAGATCTGTGGTCGTCCACATGCATACCTGAGAAAATACGGAATCTGCAGAATCTGCTTCCGTGAGTTGGCATACAAGGGCCAGATACCTGGCGTTAAGAAATCAAGCTGGTAAGGAGGAATAACAAATCATGACAATGAGCGATCCTATTGCAGATATGCTTACAAGAATCCGTAATGCAAATACTGCAAAGCATGATACAGTTGATATCCCTTCATCAAAGATGAAGCTCGCTATAGCTGACATCCTTGTTGATGAGGGTTATATCGCAAAGTACGATTTAATCGAAGAAGGAAGCTTTAAAACAATGCGCATCACTCTCAAGTACGGTGCGACAAAGAATGATAAGATCATCACAGGCATCAAGAGAATCTCTAAGCCGGGACTTCGTGTTTATGCTAACAAGGAAGAACTCCCTCAGGTTCTCGGAGGACTTGGAACAGCGATCATATCAACAAATCACGGTGTAATCACTGACAAGGAAGCAAGAAAGCTCGGCGTAGGCGGAGAAGTACTTGCATTTATATGGTAAGGAGGTACGGGCATGTCACGTATAGGAAGAATGCCAATCGCCATCCCCGCAGGTGTAACTGTGGAAGTGGCAGAAAATAACAAAGTGACTGTAAAGGGTCCCAAGGGAACACTTGAAAGAGTTCTTCCCTCAGAAATGGACGTAAAGGTTGAAGGCGCTGAAGTAGTAGTAAGCAGACCCAACGACCTTAAGAGAATGAAATCTCTTCACGGTCTTACAAGAACACTGATCAACAACATGGTTATCGGTGTAACAAACGGATACGAGAAGAAACTCGAGATCAACGGTGTTGGTTACAGAGCAGCTAAATCCGGTAAGACTCTTACACTCTCTTTAGGATACTCACATCCTGTAGAGATGATCGATCCCGAAGGTATCGAGACAGTACTCGACGGACAGAATATCATTATCGTAAAAGGTATTGATAAGGAAAAAGTTGGCCAATTCGCAGCTGAGATCAGAGACAAGAGAAGACCTGAACCTTACAAGGGCAAGGGTATCAAGTATGCTGATGAGACGATCAGACGTAAAGTTGGTAAGACTGGTAAGAAGTAAGATAAGGAGAGTAAACAATGGTTAGTAAGAAATCAAGACAAGAAGTTCGTGTGAAGAAACACATGAAGATACGTAACCGTTTTAGCGGTACTGCTGAATGTCCTCGTTTAGCTGTATACAGAAGCAATAATCATATGAGTGCTCAGATTATCGACGACGTAGCAGGCAACACTTTAGTCTCTGCTTCAACAACAGAAAAAGAGATAAAGAAAGAGCTTGAAAAGACCAATAACGTAGATGCAGCAGCATACATCGGACAGGTTATCGCAAAGAGAGCCATCGACAAGGGTATTAAGACTGTTGTCTTTGACAGAGGCGGCTTTATATACCAGGGCAAAGTTAAGGCATTAGCAGACGCAGCTAGAGAAGCTGGTTTGGAATTCTAGGAAAGGGAGAATAATAACACATGAAACGTACTCTCATTGATACATCAAACATGGAGTTGACCGAAAAGGTTGTTACCATCAAGCGTGTAACAAAGGTTGTTAAGGGCGGTCGTAACATGCGCTTCACAGCTTTGGTCGTTGTAGGTGACGGAAACGGTCACGTTGGTGCCGGTCTTGGAAAAGCCACAGAAATTCCCGAGGCTATCAGAAAGGGCAAGGAAGATGCCATAAAGAACATGGTTGAAGTTGCTCTTGACGAGAACAGATCGGTTACACATGATTATTTAGGAAAATTTGGTTCTGCAACAGTTCTTTTAAAGAAGGCTCCCGAAGGTACAGGTATCATCGCCGGCGGTCCCGCACGTATCGCGTGTGAACTTGCAGGTGTTAAGAACATCCGTACAAAGTCACTCGGAAGCAACAACAAGCAGAACGTAGTAATGGCAACCATCCAGGGATTGAGCGAGCTTAAGAGCCCCGAGGAAGTTGCTAAGAATCGCGGCAAAGCAGTAGCAGAGATCTACGGTTAGGAGGAAAGACATGGCAGAGAAAATGTTAAAGATCACTTTGGTAAAATCTCCTATCGGTGCTGTTCCCAAGAACAGAGCAACGATCGAGGCTATGGGTCTTACAAAGATGAACAAATCGATCGTATTGCCCGACAATGATGCAACACGCGGTATGATCCGCAAAGTCGGATATATGCTCAAGGTAGAAGAAGCTTAATTTATAAAAAAGGAGGTGTCAGCAAAATGGAATTATCAAATTTACAGCCTGCAGAGGGTTCTAAACATTCTGATAATTTTAGAAGAGGTCGTGGACACGGTTCAGGAAATGGCAAGACAGCCGGCAAGGGCCATAAGGGTCAGAAGGCAAGAAGCGGCGCACCGAGAATCGGTTTCGAAGGTGGACAGATGCCATTATACAGACGTCTTCCAAAGCGTGGCTTTACTAACAGAAACAGTAAGGACATCGTTGGAATAAACGTTAGCGAGTTAGAAAGATTCAGAAGTGGTTCTACTGTAACAGTGGAAAAGATGATGGAAGTTGGACTCATCAAGGATGCACGCGATGGCGTGAAGATCCTCGGAAACGGTGAATTAACTAAGAAGCTTAACGTTAAGGCTAATGCATTCAGTGCAACAGCAAAGGAAAAGATTGAGGCTCTTGGTGGAACAGTAGAGGTGATCTAATGCTAACTACACTTAAGAATGCATTCAAGATTAAAGAGATAAGAGTAAAGCTGCTCTATACGCTGATGATGCTGGTCATCATCAGACTGGGCTGCGAACTCCCCGTACCCGGAGTAAACCGCACATACTTTGCACAGTGGTATGCTTCACAGCTGGGAGATTCAGGTATACTCAATGCATTTACAGGTGGATCGTTCATGAATATGTCAGTATTCGCACTGAACATCACACCATATATCACATCTTCGATCATCATGCAGCTACTTACCATCGCTATCCCCAAGCTTGAGGAGATGCAAAAAGACGGTGAGGAAGGCAGAAAGAAGATAGCATCGATAACACGTTACGTGACTGTAGGACTAGCTCTTATAGAGTCAACAGCTATGTCGATCGGATTTGGCAGAAGCGGACTCTTGCAGCAGTACAACGCACTCAATGTAATAACGGTTATCGCTTGTCTCACGGCAGGATCTGCGATCCTTATGTGGTTCGGTGAGCGTATCACTGAAAACGGTGTCGGAAACGGTATCAGTATCGTACTTACGATCAATATCATTTCAAGAATACCCGCAGATATGAAAAGCCTGTATGAGCAGTTTGTAAAAGACAAGTCGGTTGGTGTCGGAGCGCTCTCTGCTCTGATAATAATCGCGATAATACTCGGCATGGTAGTTCTTGTAATCGTTCTTAACGACGGTATAAGAAAGATACCTGTTCAGTATGCTAAAAAGATGCAGGGAAGAAAGATGTACGGCGGACAGTCAACACACATTCCGCTCAGGATAAACACAGCAGGTGTTATCCCGATCATCTTTGCTTCATCAATAATGGAGTTTCCCCGTGTCATCATCCAGCTCTTTTCAGTTAACCTTAACGAGTTCTGGACAGAGTTTATGAAGTACATCAATTCAACTTTCTGGTGTAACACGGCTAACATCAAATACTCGATCGGACTTCTGGCGTATATAGTAATGGTAATATTCTTTGCCTACTTCTATACATCGATCACATTCAATCCCCTCGAGGTGGCCGACAACATGAAAAAGAACGGCGGCTTCATCCCCGGTATCAGACCCGGAAAGCCTACAAGCGACTATCTTACAAGGATACTTAACTACATCATCTTCATAGGTGCATGCGGCCTTACCATAGTCGGAGTTCTTCCTTATGTGTTCAACGGTCTGTTTGGTGCCAGCGTATCGTTCGGCGGTACCAGCCTGATCATCATAGTAAGTGTAATCCTTGAAACGATAAAGCAGATCGAATCACAGATGCTTGTTCGTAACTACAAGGGATTCCTTAACGAATAAGATTAACTTTAACTGTTTAGGGACAGCTTTATGCTGTCCCATAACAGCTTGTTTAAGTCAATGACTTCGTCGGTGCCGCACAGGCACGTCACCGATGCGCACCATGCCTGAGAAAATTAAACTATGAAGATTATCATGTTAGGAGCGCCCGGTGCCGGAAAAGGCACACAGGCCAAAATGATTGCAGATAAATATCAGATCCCGCATATATCGACGGGTGACATATTCAGAGCCAACATCAAAAACGGCACTGAACTCGGAATGGAAGCAAAGAAATACATGGACGAGGGAAAACTCGTTCCCGATGAACTCACTGTAAGGATACTTCTTGACAGGGTTGCTAAGGATGACTGCAAAAACGGTTACGTTCTTGACGGCTTTCCGAGGACCATCCCCCAGGCTGAAGTCCTTGACAGCGAACTTACAAAATTAAACGACAAGATCGACTACGCCATAAACGTTGATGTTCCCGATGAGAACATAGTAAACAGAATGAGCGGCAGAAGGGCATGTGTAAGCTGCGGAGCAACATACCACATCGTTCACATCCCGCCAAAGACCCAGGGAATATGCGACAAGTGCGGAAGCGAACTTATCCTTAGAGACGACGATGCTCCGGAGACAGTACTTAAGAGACTCTCAGTATACCACGAGCAGACTCAGCCTCTTATAGATTTCTACGAAAACAAAAAAGTACTCAAAACTGTAGACGGAACCGTCGACAGTGCTGATGTATTTAAACAGATAACTGACATCCTGGGATAGAGGTTAAACTATGGCTATATCTATTAAATCCCCCAGAGAGATAGATCTGATGCGTCAGTCATGCAAGAAGCTTGCAAAGGTCTACGAAGAACTTGAAAAATGTATAAAACCGGGAATATCCACCTGGGAGATAAACGAGATCGGAGACAGACTGATCAGAGAAAACGGAGGAGTTCCCAACTTCTTAAACTACAACGGCTTTCCCGCAAGCATCTGTACATCCGTTAACGAAGCTGTCGTTCACGGGATACCGAGAAAGGACTGCATCCTTCATGAAGGCGATATCGTAAGCTTAGATGCCGGTCTTATCTATAAAGGATATCACTCGGACGCCGCAAGAACGATAATGGTAGGAAAGGTCAGTAAGGAAGTCGAAGACCTTGTAAGGATAACAAAGGAAAGCTTCTTTGAAGGCATCAAATATGCAAAGGCAGGAAATCATCTTTATGATATAAGCAATGCCATTGCAGACTATATTAAGCCTCACGGCTACGGCATCGTAAGAGAGCTTGTCGGCCACGGTATAGGGACACACCTTCATGAGGATCCCCAGATACCAAACTTCAGGCAGACAAAGAGAGGCCCCAAGCTTTATCCGGGAATGACACTTGCCATCGAACCCATGATAAACCTTGGAAGAGCGGATGTTGAGTGGCTTGATGATGACTGGACTGTGGTAGCCGAGGACGGACTTCCCAGTGCGCACTATGAAAACACCATCCTGATTACGGATGGCGAGCCGGAAATATTAACACTTCTTTAGGAGGATAAAAAATGTCAAAATCCGATGTTATAGAGATAGAAGGAACAGTAGTTGAAAAGCTTCCCAACACCATGTTTCAGGTAGAGCTTGAAAACGGACACAGAGTACTGGCACACATAAGCGGAAAGCTTCGCCAGAATTTCATCCGTATCTTACCCGGAGACAAGGTAACTCTTGAGATGAGTCCCTATGATCTAAGCAAGGGCAGAATAATCTGGAGAGACAAATAAATTTATTATTGCATTTTGACATCTTAGATGTTAAAATATTAAACGGTCTTTTTATGAGATAGTTCGGAAAGGAGGGTTTAACATGAAGGTTAGATCATCAGTAAAGCCGATCTGTGAGAAGTGCAAAGTTATAAAGAGAAAGGGATCTATCAGAATAATCTGCGAAAATCCCAAGCACAAACAGAGACAGGGTTAATTAATATCCTGTCGCATTATGTTCGTTATTTAATGAAAGATAATAGACCGGGCTTACGCCTGCGGATATTACTTTTTGATACCGAGAATAATGTTACACAGTATCGGATAAGCCGGGTTTTTATCCGGCCGGGCGCTTGACCACGCCCCAGTCAATTAGTTTTATTAAAAAGAAAATGGAGGAACACAAATGGCTCGAATTGCAGGTGTCGACTTACCGAGAGATAAGCGTGTGGAGATAGGTCTCACATACATCTATGGTATCGGTCGTGTAAGCTCAAACAAAATTCTTGAAAAGGCAAAGGTAAATCCTGATACACGTGTCAGGGATCTTACTGACGATGAGGTAAAGAAGCTCTCTGAGGTAATCGAGAACGAATACACCGTTGAAGGTGATCTCAGACGTCAGACAGCTCTTGATATCAAGAGACTGCAGGAGATCGGATGCTACAGAGGTATCCGTCACAGAAAGAATCTTCCTGTCAGAGGACAGAAGACAAAGACCAATGCAAGAACACGCAAGGGTCCTAAGAGAACAGTTGCCAACAAGAAGAAGTAAAACAGGATTTATCAGGAAGAAAGTAGGTTAGTTTAAAATGGCGAAACAGGTTGCAAAGAAAACAACAAAAAAGCGCGTTAGAAAAAACGTTGAACATGGACAGGCACATATCCAGGCATCTTTCAATAACACTATCGTTACACTTACAGATGCTGAAGGAAATGCTTTAAGCTGGGCAAGTGCCGGTGGTCTTGGATTTAGAGGTTCAAAGAAATCTACTCCCTATGCAGCACAGATGGCAGCAGAGACTGCTACAAAGGCAGCACTTGTGCATGGCCTTAAGACTGTAGACGTATTCGTTAAGGGACCGGGTTCAGGACGTGAAGCAGCTATAAGAGCACTCCAGGCAGCAGGACTTAACGTACTCAGTATTAAGGACGTAACTCCTGTTCCTCATAACGGATGCCGCCCGCCTAAGCGTCGTCGCGTGTAATCATAAGATTAATATTTAGTTGGAAGAAGGCATTTTGCTGTAAACAATAATTTAAAGGAGAATAATAATGGCAGTAAATCGTACACCTGTCCTTAAGAGATGTAGATCACTCGATCTTGATCCTACATTCTTGGGATATGACAAGAAATCAAACAGAACCAAGGCAAACGCAGGAAAGAAAAAGAGTGAGTATGCTCTCCAGTTAAGAGAGAAGCAGAAAGCTAAATTCATATACGGCGTACTTGAGAAGCCTTTCAGAAACTACTATGCTAAGGCAGATAAGATGAAGGGCATGACCGGTGAAAACCTTATGGTACTTCTTGAAAGAAGACTTGACAATGTAATCTTCCGTATGGGATTCGCCCGCACACGTCGTGAAGCAAGACAGGTTGTTGACCACAAGCACGTACTTGTTAACGGAAAGCTTGTAAACATCCCTTCATACCTTATAAAGGCAGGCGATGTTATCGAGATCAAGGAAAAGGCTAGATCACTTCAGAGATACAAGGATATCGTTGAAGTAACAGGCGGAAGACTTGTTCCCGAATGGATGGAATCTGACATTGAAGCACTTAAGGGCACAATTAAGAACTTACCTTCAAGAGAAATGATTGATGTACCTGTAGACGAGATGCTTATCGTCGAGTTGTATTCTAAATAATAAGTTAAGATCATTTCATCTGATTGTAAAAAGGAGGGTGTTACAGTGTTTGATTTTGAAAGACCGAATATCGAAGTTGCAGAGATCTCTGAAGATAAGAAGTATGGCAGATTCGTAGTTGAGCCCTTAGAGCGCGGCTACGGCATCACACTCGGAAACTCTTTAAGAAGAATAATGCTTTCATCTCTTCCCGGCGCAGCTGTAAGCCAGGTAAAGATCGAGGGAGTTTTACATGAATTCTCTTCAATCGACGGCGTTAAGGAAGATGTTACAGAGATCATAATGAATGTAAAGAGTCTCGCTATAAAGAACAACAGCGATTCAAACGAGCCCAAGACAGCATATATCGACTTCGAGGGCGAAGGCGTTGTAAGAGCAAGCGACATTCAGTGCGATCCTGATATTGAGATCATGAACCCCGGCCAGGTAATAGCTACCTTATCAGGCGGCAAGCTCTACATGGAGCTTACTATTACAAAGGGCAGAGGATATGTAAGTGCAGACAAGAACAAGAACGAGGAGCTTCCTATCGGAATAATCCCGATCGATTCTATCTACACACCTGTAGAACGCGTTAATGTAACAGTTCAGAATACTCGTGTAGGTCAGGTTACAGACTATGACAAACTGACCATCGATGTATATACAAACGGAAGTCTTGTACCCGACGAGGCAGTAAGCCTTGCGGCAAAGGTACTTTCAGAGCATTTAAGCCTCTTTGTTGATCTTTCAGAGAATGCTCAGCACGCTGAAGTAATGAGCATCAAGGAAGATGACAAGAAGGACGAGATACTCGACATGAGCATTGACGAGCTCGAGCTTTCTGTAAGAAGCTACAACTGCTTAAAGAGAGCCGGCATCAATACAGTTAAGGAGCTTACAAACAAGACTCCCGACGAGATGATGAAGGTCAGAAATCTTGGCCGCAAGTCACTCGAGGAAGTACTCGCTAAGCTTAAGGAACTCGATCTTCAGCTTAACCAGGCAGAAGATTAAAAATCTACGGATCCTGTAAATCCACAGGTAAGGGTCCGCATCTCAAAGGCATGCGGTAAGACCAAAGCGCACGCAGGCTAAGTATAAAGGAGAGTAAACATGGCAAAGTACAGAAAATTAGGAAGAACCTCTGATCAGAGAAGAGCACTTTTAAAGAACCAGGTAACAGCACTTCTTTACAGAGGCAAGATCGTTACAACAGAAGCAAAGGCAAAGGAAGTACAGAAGATCGCTGAAGGCATCATCGCTCTTGCTATAAAGGAAAAGGATAACTTTGAAATGGTCAAGGTTACAGCAAAGGTTGCCCGCAAGGACAAGGACGGCAAGAGAGTAAAGGAAGTTGTTGAAGGCAAGAAGGTTACTGTATACGATGAAGTTGAAAAGGAGATCAAAAAGGACCTTCCCAGCAGACTTCATGCAAGAAGACAGATGCTTAAGACACTTGTTCCCGTAACTGAAGTTCCCGCTGAGAATGCAGGAAAGAAGCGCGGTACAAAGAGTGTTGATGTTGTAGCTAAGATATTTGATGAGGTTGCTCCCAAGTACGCTTCAAGAAACGGCGGATACACACGTATCGTAAAGATCGGACAGCGTAAGGGTGACGGAGCAATGGAAGTTGTTCTTGAGCTTGTATAAGCAGCAAAGTAAGATCAGTAAGAAAGCTCCTCTTAACAGAGGAGCTTTTATTGAATACAGATATGAATCTGATAAAGACAAACAAACTTACATTTGAATATATAAGACGGGATGACGAAGGAAACGTCGAGGGCATAACAAAGGCCGTCGATGAAGTCGACATGGATGTAAGCCAGGGTGAGTTCATTGCCATTTTAGGCCATAACGGGTCCGGCAAATCAACCCTTGCAAAACACATCAATGCGATACTGTATCCGACCGAAGGCGAAGTCTGGGTCGATTCAATGGATACCAGGGATGAAACAAAGACCTGGGACATAAGACAGAGAGCAGGAATGGTATTTCAGAAT
>JAEEUS010000046.1 GCA_016290615.1 Lachnospiraceae bacterium
ACCATTCACTTGATGATGTTATAAGAGCTCTTGACAGCTTTGACATCTCCTATACAATATATGAGGGCGTTGAAGAAAACCCGAGTGTAGAGACTGTCATGGAAGCTACAAGCTCGGGACTGGAGGCAGGAGCCGACTTTGTTATCGGAATAGGCGGAGGATCCGCTCTTGATGCAGCTAAGGCTGTCGCTCTCATGATGAAGAATCCCGATAGGGGTTGGGAATTTCTTTATGAGGAAGTTAACGCGCAAGCACTGCCTTATATCGCAGTACCCACCACATGCGGGACAGGCTCTGAGGTAACCGGAGTATCAGTACTTACAAGACATGATCTTAAGACCAAGATATCAATGAAGCATAAGGTATTCCCCGATCTTGCTCTTGTAGACGCAAAATACATAATGAATGCCCCGAGACAGTTGATAGCCAATACATCGATCGATGCACTGGCTCATCTTATAGAGAGTGCTATCAATACAAAGGCGGATTATTACAGCCTGATAAATGCCATAGGAGGCATATCACTCTGGAGAAGCTGCAGGGCATATATAGATGACCAGGATATAAACGCAAAAGAGCTTGATGAAGACGGCGCGCTTATGCTCATGGAAGTCTCTTCGATAGCAGGGATAGCCATCGCTCAGACAGGGACATCGATCCCTCATGCACTAAGCTATCCGCTTACCTATGAGGCAGGCATTCCTCACGGACCCGCGGTCGGAAGATTCCTTGCAGGCTTTGTAGAGCATGCTGATTCTTTAAGAAAACAGGAGATACTCGAGGCAGCAGGATTTGAAAGTGCTTATGAACTGGGTGAGTTCATAGAAAGGCTTGCTCCTGCAAATGCCGATACAGAGATTGTTAAAAGAGCGGTAAACGGTCTGCTTTCAAATGAAGCAAAGCTAAAGACCTGCCCGTATCATATAGATGAAGACAAACTCAGCCGTATAGCAAAGCTGAGATAGAAAGACGAGGGAGAATATATGTTAAAACAGGTATCGATCTACGCGGAAAACGTAAAGGGCAAGATGTTGGAGATAACCGATGTCTTGATGGAGAACAATGTAAATATCCTTGGTTCGGTAACAAACGATTCGGCCGAATACGGAATAGTAAGGATGATAGTCGACAATCCGACAAAGGCTATAGATGCACTTACTAAAAGAGGCATCATATGCAAGATGACGGATGTCATCGGAGTAGAGGTAAAGGATGAGGTCGGAAACCTTAACAGACTCCTTAAGGCACTGCATGATGCGAACATAAATGTGGATTACCTTTATCTGTCATTTAACAGAGAATCGGGATGTCCGATCATGGTGCTTCACACAGCTGATGCAAAGGAAGTCGAGAACAGTCTGAGCGCCAAGGGGTTTGCTCTGTGCTGATTGCTTTTTGCGCCTTTTAGTGGTAGTATAGAAAAGGCGCTTTTTTATTATGCATAAAAACATTTTTAATATATGGAGGATATCATGACAAAGGATTTCGAAGGTTTACTTTCAAAAGTAAACGAGTGTGAAACAAAGAAACTGGCGGTTGCCGTGGCACAGGATAAGCCCGTGCTCGAGGCCGTTAAGATAGCTAAGGAGCGTAAGATCGCAGATGCGATACTTGTAGGCGATGAGGATCAGATCAGAGCGATCGGTGCTGAAATCGGAATGAACATGGATGACTACAGAATCATTGATGAGAAGGATGTAGTCGAGGCATCACTTAAGGCAGTAAAGCTCGTTCATGACGGCGAAGCTGATATGTATATGAAGGGAATACTTCCTACAGGAACATTCCTTAAGAGTGTTTTAAACAAGGAAGTCGGACTTCGTACAGGAAAGCCTCTTTCACATGTATGTGTATTCGAGATCCCCGGCATTGACAGACTTCTGTTCTTGACAGACGTTGCTTTCATGCCCTACCCGACACTTGAAGAGAAGAAGTGCATGATCGAGTATACAGTAGATGTTGCAAAGGCATGCGGAGTTGACAATCCCAAGGTTGCAGTACTTGCTGCTCTTGAAACAGTTAACGAGAAGATGCCCTGCACACTCGATGCTGCCGAGCTTTCACGCATGCAGGAAGCAGGCGAGATCAAGGACTGCATAGTTGAAGGCCCTCTTTCAATGGATATAGCTCTTTATAAGGAAGCAGCTGAAGAAAAGGGAGCTCTTTCAAGAAAGGTTGCAGGAGATGCGGATATTTTGGTATTCCCCGACATCCATGCAGGAAACCTTGTATATAAGACAATGGTTCACATGGTACCCTGCAAGAACGGAAACATCCTTACAGGTACACAGGCACCTGTAATCCTTACATCACGTTCTGACTCTGTAGAAGTTAAGATCAATTCGATCGCACTTGCTGCAGTAGTAGCTGAACAGATGAAGAAGAATAAATAATCAGAATAGATTTGAGAGGAAACAGATATGAGTATAAAGAGTTTGATCATAAATCCCGGTTCTACATCAACAAAGATCGGTGTATTTGAAGACGAGACACTCCTTTTTGAGGAGACACTCCGTCATTCGACAGAAGAGATCGCACAGTATGCTACAATAGCTGATCAGAAGGATTTCCGTAAGGATATCATCATGAATCTCTTAAAGGAAAAGAACTTCGATATCAAGTCACTCGGCATGATAGTGGGCCGTGGCGGAATGCTTAAGCCAATCCCCGGCGGCACATACAAGGTTACTGATGAGCTCTTGCATGATCTTGTTATCGGAAAGCAGGGACAGCATGCATCAAACCTTGGCGGAATGCTCGCACGCGAGATCGGTGATGAGCTGGGTATCCCTTCATTCATCGTAGATCCCGTTGTTGTTGATGAGCTTTGCGATGTTGCAAGATATTCAGGTGTTCCGGAACTTCCCCGTACATCAGTCTTCCATGCATTAAATCAGAAGGCTGTTGCAAAGCGTTATGCAAAGGAGACCGGAAAGTCATATGAGTCATTAAACCTGATCGTTGTTCATATGGGTGGCGGTGTATCTGTCGGTGCTCACAAGAACGGACAGGTAATAGACGTATTCAACGCACTTGACGGAGACGGTGCATTCTCTCCCGAGAGAGCAGGTGCTGTTCCTGTAGGTGCTCTTATAAAGATGTGCTTCTCAGGTCAGTATACAGAAAAGGAAATTTACAAGAAATTTGTCGGAAACGGCGGATTCAATGCTTACCTTGGAACCAATGACATGAGAGATGTCGAGAAGATGGTTGGCGAAGGCAACGCAAAGGCTAAAGAGATAAGAGATGCATTCATCTTCCAGGTTTCAAAGAATATCGGTTCTATGAGCTGCGTATTAAAGGGCCAGGTAGACCAGATAATCGTTACAGGCGGTATCGCATATGACAAGGAAGTTGTTGCAGGTCTTAAGGAAGCTGCCGGATTCATCGCACCGTTTACGGTTTATCCCGGAGAGGATGAGCTTCTTGCACTCGTTCAGGGCGGACTTCGTGTCATGAACAAGGAAGAGGAAGCAAAGGTTTATTAAGAGGGAGTTATAGTTTTTAAATGAGTAAGATTGTAGATAAGCTCTTCGGTACTCACAGCGAAAGAGAACTCAAGCGCATAATGCCGCTTGTTGACAAGGTAGAGAGTCTAAAGCCTACTTTTGAGGCCATGTCCGACAGCGAGCTTGCGGATATGACAAGAAAGTACAAGGAGCGTCTTGCCCAGGGCGAGACACTTGATGATCTTTTGCCTGAAGCATTTGCGACGGTAAGAGAGGCTGCAAGACGTACTCTGAACATGGAGCATTTCAGGGTTCAGATTATAGGCGGTATCATCCTGCATCAGGGACGTATCGCAGAGATGCGTACAGGTGAAGGTAAGACACTTGTCTCAACCCTTCCCGCATATCTTAATGCGCTTACAGGTGAAGGCGTTTATGTCGTTACCGTAAATGACTATCTTGCAAAGCGTGATGCCGAGTGGATGGGCAAGATACATGAGTTTCTTGGCCTAAAGGTAGGTGTTGTACTCAACTCGATGACACCCGAGGAGAGACAGGAAGCCTACAGATGCGATATCACATATGTAACAAACAATGAGCTGGGATTTGATTATCTTCGTGACAACATGGCCATCTATAAGGAACAGCTCGTTTTACGTGGTCTTAAATATGCCATAATCGATGAGGTCGACTCTGTTCTCATCGATGAAGCAAGAACACCGCTCATCATTTCAGGACAGAGCGGAAAGTCTACAAAGCTCTACGAGGCCTGTGATCTTTTAGCCCGTCAGATGCAGCGAGGCAAGGACATGGAGGATCTGTCCAAGATGGATGCCATCATGGGTATTGTCCAGGAGGAGACAGGAGACTTCATCGTAAATGAAAAGGATAAGATAGTAAATCTTACCGAGCAGGGTGTAGGCAAGGTTGAGCAGTTCTTCCATATAGACAACCTGGCTGATCCGGAAAACATCGAGATACAGCACAACATAATCCTTGCGCTTCGTGCGCATAACCTGATGTTCAGGGATCAGGATTACGTTGTTAAGGATGATCAGGTACTCATCGTTGATGAGTTTACCGGACGTATAATGCCCGGAAGAAGATATTCAGACGGACTTCATCAGGCAATCGAAGCAAAGGAGCATGTAAAGGTTAAGCGTGAGTCAAAGACTCTGGCTACCATCACGTTCCAGAACTTCTTTAACAAGTTTGAAAAGAAAGCCGGCATGACCGGTACTGCACTTACCGAGGAAAAGGAATTCAGAGAGATCTACGGCATGGATGTCATAGAGATCCCCACAAACCGTCCGGTTGCACGTATCGATTATGACGATGCCGTTTACAAGACAAGAAGAGAAAAGTTAAATGCCATAGTTGAGTCGGTAATGGAGGCTCATAAAAAAGGCCAGCCCGTACTGGTTGGTACGATAACCATCGAAGCCAGTGAAGAGCTTTCGGCAATGTTAAGAAAGAAAGGCATTGAGCATAAGGTACTGAATGCCAAATTCCATGAGATGGAAGCCGAGATCGTTGCCGAGGCAGGTATACACGGCAAGGTTACCATCGCGACAAACATGGCTGGTCGTGGTACCGATATCAAGCTTGACGAGGAAAGCCTTGCTGCAGGCGGTCTTAAGATAATAGGTACGGAAAGACATGAATCAAGACGTATAGACAACCAGCTGCGCGGACGTTCCGGCCGTCAGGGTGATCCCGGTGAATCAAGATTCTATATCTCTCTTGAGGATGATCTGATGAGACTGTTCGGTAGCGAGCGTCTTATAAACATGTTCAATGCTCTCGGTATCCCCGAGGGTCAGCAGATAGAGCACAAGATGCTTTCGGATGCCATTGAGAATGCACAGAAGAAGATAGAGGGCAACAACTTCGGAATCAGAAAGAACCTTCTTGAATATGACCGTGTAAACAACGAACAGCGTGAGATCATGTACGCCGAGAGAAGAAGAGTTCTTGACGGCGAGAACATGCGTGACGTTATCTACAAGATGATGACTGATATCGTTGACGGAAGCGTTGATACGGCAATAGGTGATGACAACCATCCCGAGAACTGGGATTTCAGAGAGTTGAATGAACTGTTACTTCCCATCATACCTCTTGAGCCTGTAAGCAGGGAGAGACTTGAGGGTGATAACAAGGGTGCCTTAAAGCAGCAGTTAAAGGAAGAGGCAGTTAAGCTCTATGAGGCAAAGGAAGCTGAATTCCCCGATCCCGAGCAGATAAGAGAACTCGAGAGAGTTGTCCTTCTTAAGACGATCGACAGAAAGTGGATGGATCATATCGATGACATGGATCAGCTTCGTCAGGGAATAGGACTTCAGGCATACGGCCAGAGAGATCCTCTTGTTGAATACAAGATGACGGGTTATGACATGTTCGAGGCAATGACAGAATCCATACGTGAAGATACAGTAAGGATGCTGTGCCACGTAAGAGTCGAGCAGAAGGTAGAACGTGAACAGGTAGCAAGAGTTACCGGAACAAACAAGGACGATACTGTTGCAAAGGCTCCTGTAAAGCGCATGGAATCAAAGGTTTATCCAAATGATCCCTGTCCTTGCGGAAGCGGCAAGAAATACAAGCAGTGTCACGGAAGAATGTAGAACTAAACCGGCAGGTTTCTGCCGGTTTTTTCAAAAATTTATAAGAGAAAGTGTGGTGACGTTTAGTGGTAGAACTTGATCAGATGAAGAGCGAACTTATCTCCTACAAAAATCCATTAGCGGAAGTGAGGGATTCACTTTGACCTCGCTAATAAGGAGAAGAGGATAGAAGAGCTGGAGCGTGAGATGGAGGCTCCGAACTTCTGGGATGACGCGGATGCGGCAAACCTGAAGATGAAAACATTAAAAAACATGAAGGATACGGTCGAGCTGTATTCTTCGCTTGAGACAAAATATGATGATATCGAGACTCTTATCGAGATGGGCTATGAAGAGGCTGATGAAAGCCTCATACCCGAAGTAAGAAGCGAGCTTGATGAATTCATAGAGACCCTTGAGGAGCTGAGGATAAGCACTCTGCTTACCGGAGAGTTTGACAAGAACAATGCGATCCTTAAGCTTAATGCCGGTGCAGGCGGTACCGAGTCATGCGACTGGGCTCAGATGCTCTATCGCATGTATACGAGATGGGCCGAAAAGAAGGGATTTACCGTGGAGGAACTTGACTTCCTTGACGGTGACGAGGCAGGCATAAAGTCTGTCACATTCCAGGTAAACGGCATAAACGCATACGGGTATCTTAAGGCTGAAAAGGGTGTCCACAGACTTGTAAGGATATCTCCTTTCAATGCACAAGGAAAGAGACAGACATCGTTTGTTTCTCTTGATGTAATGCCTGAGATCAATGATGATCTTGATATAGAGGTAAAGGATGAGGATATCCGTATAGATACCTATCGAAGCAGCGGTGCGGGCGGACAGCATATCAACAAGACATCTTCCGCTATACGTATTACGCACTTCCCTACAGGCATAGTCGTACAGTGTCAGAATGAGCGAAGCCAGTTCCAGAACAGGGACAAGGCAATGCAGATGCTAAAGGCAAAGCTGTACATGCTGCGTATGGAAGAGAACAAGGAAAAGCTCTCTGATATCAGAGGAGAGGTGACCGAGATCGGATGGGGAAATCAGATACGTTCCTATGTATTCCAGCCCTATACGATGGTAAAGGACCACAGGACAGGCGTTGAGAGCGGAAATGTCGATGCGGTCATGGACGGAGCTATAGATCCGTTCATAAACGGATTCCTTAAATGGATAAATACTAAACCGAATGAGCAGGCGTGATTTATGGATATAATAGCTAAGATAACCGAAGAGCTTCAGGTCAAGAAATGGCAGGTTGAAGCAGCGATAGGACTTATTGACGAGGGAAATACCATACCCTTTATCTCAAGATACCGTAAGGAAGTAACGGGTTCATTAAACGATGAGCAGTTAAGAGAGCTTGATGAGAGATTAAAATACCTTAGAGGTCTTGAGGAGAGAAAGGAGACTGTTCTTGCTTCCATTGAAGAGCAGGGAAAGCTTACCGATGAGCTTAAGCAAAAGATCATCGAGGCACAGACTCTCGTTCTTGTCGAGGATCTTTACAGACCCTATAAACAGAGGAAAAAGACAAGGGCAGACATCGCAAAGGAAAAAGGTCTTGAGCCATTAGCTGACCTTATATGGAAACAGGAGGCAACTTCGCCCATAGAGGAGGAAGCAACAAAATATGTTGATCCCGAAAAGGAAGTGACAGATGTGTCAGCAGCCCTGCAGTATGCGAAAGATATACTGGCAGAGCGTATTTCCGATGAAGCAGACTACAGGACATATATAAGAAATGCAACACTCGAAGAGGGAATTTTGACCAGTAAGGTCAAGGAAAAAGATGCGGATTCCGTCTATGAAATGTACTATGATTACGAAGAAGCCGTATCAAAGGTTGCAGGTCACAGGATCCTTGCGGTAAACAGAGGCGAGGCCGAAAAGGTACTCACCGTAAAGGTAGTCGCTCCAGTTGAGAGGATACTTACATATCTCGAAAAGAAGGTAATACTGAAAGACAATCAGTATACAAATGACATCCTTAGGGAAGTCATTAAGGACAGCTATGACAGACTTATAGCTCCGGCCATAGAAAGAGAAGTTCGTAACGAGCTTACAGAGAAAGCAGAAGACGGAGCCATATCGGTATTCGGAAAGAATCTCGAGCAGCTGCTCATGCAGCCTCCGATCGCAGGAAAAGTCGTTCTTGGCTGGGATCCCGCCTTCAGAACGGGATGCAAGCTTGCCGTTGTCGATGCGACTGGCAAGGTCCTTGATACAAAGGTGATCTATCCTACCGCGCCTCAGAACAAGGTTGAGGAAGCGAAATCGGAGCTTAAGAAACTTATAAAGAAATACAACGTAAACCTTATCAGTGTAGGTAACGGCACAGCTTCAAGAGAATCCGAGCAGGTTATCGTTGAACTGATAAAGGAGATAGATACACCCGTTCAGTACGTTATCGTAAATGAAGCGGGAGCATCCGTATATTCTGCCAGCAAGCTGGCAACAGAGGAATTCCCCAACTTCGATGTCGGACAGCGTTCTGCAGCATCCATTGCAAGAAGACTGCAGGATCCTCTGGCAGAGCTTGTAAAGATCGATCCCAAATCGATAGGTGTCGGCCAGTATCAGCATGACATGAACCAGAAAAAGCTTGGAGATTCGCTCACAAATGTTGTAGAGGACAGCGTAAACAGGGTCGGAGTCGATCTTAATACAGCATCCGCTCCCCTGCTTGAATATATCTCCGGAATAAGCAAGCCCGTTGCTAAGAACATAGTCGAGTACAGGGAAGCTAACGGCAGATTCAAGGAAAGAAAGGAACTCTTAAAGGTTCCAAAGCTCGGTCCCAAGGCTTACGAACAGTGTGCGGGATTCTTACGTATCAATGACGGTACCAATCCTCTTGATGCTACAAGCGTTCATCCCGAAAGCTATGATGCCGTAAAAGAGCTCTTAAAGAAGCTTGATATGACAATGGACGATATAAAGCAGCTTCAAAAGCAGGTTAAGGAATCTTCAAAGCAGGCATCCAAGCCGGTAAGTGATAACAAGAAGAACAGACGTCCCGAAAAGCGCATGCATATCGATACGTCAACTGCCATGGGAAAGGCACTTGCGGCTGCCATGGGAAATGTAAAGCTTGAAGATGAGCCTGTAAAGACTAAGCAGGAAAGCATACAGACTGATACAAAGACACCGAGTCTTGTAAAAAAGATCGGTGATACAAAAAAGATGGCTGAAGAGCTTGGCATAGGCGAGATAACCCTTATGGATATTTTAAAGGAGCTAGAAAAGCCTTCAAGAGATCCCAGAGAGGATATGCCTAAGCCTATACTTAGAAGCGACGTTTTGGATATGAAGGATCTTAAGAGCGGAATGGTCCTTAAGGGAACAGTAAGAAACGTCATAGACTTCGGTGTATTTGTGGATATAGGCGTTCACCAGGACGGACTTGTTCATATAAGCCAGATAACCGACAGATATATAAAACATCCGCTCGAGGCAGTCAGTGTCGGTGACATAGTTGATGTAAAGGTTCTTGATGTTGATATCGCAAAGAAGCGTATATCACTTACCATGAAGGTGTGATATAATTTTCATAGGGAGAAGCTATGGAACAGCCAACTGAGAACAACTCAATATATATCCCTTATGACAACGGATTTATAAAGGCGGCATCCATCATGGGTTTCGCTTCCATCGTGACCACGTTTTTCGGTCTGATCACGGTTCCCATGATACTGGGCGGACTGGCTGTCATCCTTGCGCTGCTCTCAAGAGGAAAAGGCGATATGAACGGTAAGGCCTACATGGCATTCACATGCGGAAGCGTCGCTATCATACTTAACATCCTGATAGTAGGCTATTCTCTTTACATGTTCTGCTTCAATCCGGTATTTAGAAGCACCGTCAATGAACAGAGCAGAAGAATGTACGGCTATACCATAAATAGCATGATAGAAGAGAGCATCGGCGGAGACTTTGATCTCGATGCGTATCTCAGAGGCTTAAAGAATTAATGGATTATGCATCATCACGTGAATTAAAGAACATAGCAAGAGATAAAATGCTCGGACAGTACGGCACCACAATAGGTGCCTTTCTGTTTATGCGCTTCATCCTTATCATGCTCCTTGGCATGTGCTCAAGCATGTTTGGCCAGCACAGGATCATGATGACGATAGCAGCATTCATTATAACTTTGTTTGAGGGAATATTCACATACGGGGAGTTATCGATATATCTGAAGATCTCAGTAGGCATGCCTACACAGAGCATGGATGTATTCTCTGCTTTCAGAGGAAGCGCCGACAGGGCCATAAAGGCAAGACTGATACTGGTTGCCATTGTATACGGAGGCCTGTATATCTTCCTTGGTATCGATTATCTTTGCGGTATGATGCAGCCCATGACAGGAAATACTGTTGAGGCTGTTCTTGGCACTGTCATTTTGATCATATGCATCTGGCTTCTTCTGACATACTCCCAGGTAATGTATTTCATGCAGGATTTTTCTTCCATTTCCGTAAAGGAAGCATGTATCAGGAGCAGGAAGCTGATGCAGGGCAACAGGCTTACGCTGCTGTTGATGTATTTGAGTTTTATACCGATATATATAGTAGGTGTTTTATCATTTATGGTGGGTATTTATTTTATACATCCGTACGTCAAGATGACTCTGACGGAGTTCTATCTTGACAGGGTAAAGAAAACTACTAAGGAAGGTGGAAGCGGCTTATGAAAATGATGTTTATCGGTGCAGCTCATGAGGTCACGGGCAGCTGTCATTATCTCAATGCCTGTGGTAAGCACATACTCATTGACTATGGTATGGAGCAGGGGGTGAATATCTATGAGAATGCACCTCTGCCTGTTGAGGCACCACTCATCGATTATGTATTTCTGACACACGCTCATGTCGACCACTCGGGACTTTTGCCTCTGCTGTATGCAAAAGGCTTCAGAGGTCAGATATTCATGACGGATGCCAGTGCAGATCTGTGTTCGATCATGCTTCGTGACTGCGCTCACATACAGATGCAGGAAGCTGAATGGAAGAGCAGGAAGGCTAAAAGAAGCAGTGATATACAGTATCAGGAGCCCATATATACAATGGAGGATGCGGACGGTACCATAAGACGCATCGTTCCGTGTTCATACGATCAGATAATAGATATCTGTGAAGGAATAAAGATCAGATTTACGGATATAGGTCATCTCTTGGGTTCTGCCAGCATAGAGGTATGGCTTACCGAGGGAGACGAATCAAGAAAGATAGTATTCTCCGGAGATATAGGAAACTTTAACCAGCCTCTTTTAAAGAACCCCGGATTTACAAAGGAAGCAGACTATGTTGTCATGGAATCAACCTACGGCGACAGGCTGCATGCGGCTGAAAGACCCGATTATGTCGCAGAACTTAGCGAGATAATCCAGGAAACGTTCAACAGGGGCGGAAATGTAGTCATTCCTTCGTTTGCGGTAGGACGTACGCAGGAGATGCTCTACTTCCTTCGAAAGATAAAGGCTGAGCGTCGCATAAAGGGATTCGAGGATTTCGAAGTATATGTAGACAGCCCTCTTGCAGTTGAAGCAACCGGCATCTTTCTTAAGAACGGAATGGACTGCTATGACAACGATGCAAAGGAACTTGTCAAGAAAGGCATCAACCCCATAACATTCCCGGGTCTTAAGCTGTCTATCACATCAGAGGAATCAAAGGCGATAAACTTTGACATGACACCGAAGGTTATCCTTTCCGCATCGGGCATGTGTGAAGCAGGACGAATCAGACATCATTTGAAGCATAACCTCTGGAGACCAGAATGTACGATCCTCTTTGTAGGATATCAGGCGATAGGAACACTCGGACGCGCACTCATCGAGGGCGTTGACGAGGTAAAGCTCTTTGGAGAGCCGATAGAAGTAAGAGCAAGCATCAAGAAGCTTGCAGGTATAAGCGGCCATGCAGACCGCAACGGACTTCTTACATGGATAGGCGGATTCGAGAACAGACCTACAAGGGTATTTATCGTTCACGGCGAGGATACCGTCACGGAAACCTTTGCTCAGACTCTTATTGATGAATGCGACCTTGATGCATATGCACCGTTCAGCGGAACGAAGTTTGACCTGATAAGCAATACGTTTGACTATGAGGCTGACGGCATCAGGATCGAGGCTAAGAAGCTTAAGAAGATCTCCGGCGTATTCAACAGGCTCATGGAGGCTGGTCAGAGACTTATCGGAATCATCAAGAAGAGCGAAGGTATGGCTAACAAGGATCTTGCGAAGTTCGCGGATCAGATAAATTCACTTTGTGATAAATGGGACAGGTAATATATGAGTTATGCAGACAGAGTCTTTGTTGATATGTGCAAGGACATTTTGGAAAACGGGACAAGTACTGAAGGAGAGAAGGTAAGACCTCACTGGCCTGACGGAACTCCCGCCTATACGATAAAGAAATTCGGTGTCGTAAACAGATACGATCTGAGAAAGGAATTCCCCATCCTTACTCTCAGAAGGACGGCTCTTAAGTCGGCTACTGATGAGATACTCTGGATATGGCAGCAAAAGTCAAACAACATCCATGATCTTCACAGCACGATCTGGGATGAATGGGCTGATGAGGACGGATCTATCGGAAAGGCATACGGATACCAGCTGGGTGTAAAGCATCAGTACAAGGAGGGAATGTTCGATCAGGTTGACAGGGTCATCTATGATCTTAAGAACAATCCTTTTTCCAGACGAATCATGACAAACATCTATGTCCATCAGGATCTTCATGAGATGAATCTGTACCCCTGCGCCTACAGCGTGACATTCAATGTAACGCAGAGACCCGGCGAGGATAAGCTGACATTAAATGCGATACTTAACCAGAGATCACAGGATGTGCTGGCTGCAAACAACTGGAACGTTGTCCAGTACAGTGTCCTGATACATATGTTAGCCAGAGAGTGTGACATGAACGTGGGTGAATTCGTACATGTCATCGCCGATGCTCATATATATGACAGACATGTTGATATCATAAAGGAACTGATAAGCAGAGAACAGTTCGATGCTCCCAAGTTTACTCTCAATCCCGATGTGCATGACTTCTACAAATTTACGAGAAACGATGTATCACTTGAAAACTATGTACACGGAGAGCAGGTAAAGGATATACCGATCGCGATCTAGGAAGGATTAATTATGAACATGATAGTTGCGGTTGACGCAAACTGGGCCATAGGAAACAAGAACAACCTGCTGGTACGCATCCCTGCGGATCACAAGATGTTTCGAAACGAGACGACCGGCAAGGTGGTGGTTCTTGGAAGAAAGACACTTGAGACATTTCCGAATGCGATGCCTCTTCCAAACAGAAAGAACATCATCCTTTCCACGAACCCGGATTACACTGTAAAGGATGCGGATGTAGTTCACAGCATAGACGAGCTTCTGGAAAACCTCAAGCAGTATAAGGATGAGGAAATATATATCATAGGCGGTGCATCGGTATATGAGGCGATGCTTCCGTATGTTGATACAGTGCATGTCACAAAGATAGATCATGAGTATGAAGCCGATGCATTCTTCCCCAACCTTGATAAGGATGAGAACTGGAAGATCACTGCGGAGAGCGATGAACAGGTCTATTTTGACATAACATATTCATTTGTTAAATACGAAAGAATAAGCTGATAAACATCAGCTTATTTTTTTGTTGACAGAGAGAGAATACCTGTGTTATGCTTTAATGCGTCAAAGCGTTGACGCTTCAAAGCGTCTATGTGATAAATTATTCAACCTGGAGGTTTTAACAATGACAGTTGTACTCAGCTCGATCCTTCTTGTCATATTCTTCGCCATCATGATAGGCGTAGGTATCTATACAAGAAAGTCTGCAACGGATGTAAACGGATTCGTTTTGGGAGGCCGTTCCGTAGGTCCCTGGCTTACCGCATTTGCTTTCGGAACATCATATTTCTCTGCCGTTATCTTTGTAGGATACGCAGGACAGTTCGGATGGCTCTACGGAACAAGTGCCACATGGGCAGGTTTAGGAAATGCCTTTATCGGATCTTTGCTTGCATGGAAGATACTCGGAAGAAGAACAAGGATCATGACTCAGAGTCTTGATACAAAGACGATGCCTGACTATTTCGGAAGAAGATTTGATTCAAAGGCATTAAAGGTAGCGGCTTCCGTTATCATATTTATCTTCTTAATCCCTTATACAGCTTCACTGTACAACGGTCTTTCAAGTCTGTTCGGTCTTGTATTTGACATGCCTTACTGGGTAGTAATAGCAGTTATGGCAGTACTGACTGGTATATATGTAATATTCGGCGGATACATGGCAACAGCTATAAATGATTTCATTCAGGGAATCATAATGCTTATAGGAATAACCGCAGTTATATTTGCTGTTCTTAATGACAACGGTGGACTTCTCAGCGCAATGCAGAAGCTCTCAGCCGTTGAATGCGAGGGATGGTCAGGAGGCGCTTATTCATCCTTCCTCGGCCCCGATCCTTTGGCACTTGCATTTGTAGTAATACTTACTTCGCTCGGAACATGGGGACTTCCTCAGATGGTCGGAAAGTTCTATGCGATAAAGAGTGAGAAGGATATCCATAAGGGAACAATCATTTCAACATTCTTTGCGATAATAGTCGCAGGCGGATGCTACTTCCTCGGCGGTTTCGGAAGACTCTATGCTGACAAGATCACATACAACGAAGCAACAGGAAAGCCTCTTTTTGATACGATCGTTCCTGCAATGCTCTCAACACTGCCTTCAGTAATAATCGCAGTCGTTATAGTACTTGTTCTTTCAGCTTCAATGTCAACGCTTTCTTCACTGGTGCTCACATCAAGCTCTACATTTACTCTTGATGTTATCAAGCCTTCAATGAAGGAGGAGATGACAGAAAAGAAGCAGGTATCCGTAATGAGAGTATTCATTGTATTCTTCATCATCATATCTGCGATAATAGCTATAATAAAGGATGCAAATCCTTCGGTTACTTTCATAGCTCAGATGATGGGTGTTTCATGGGGAGCACTCGCAGGTGCATTCCTTGCTCCTTTCCTTTACGGACTTTACTGGAAGAAGGCAACAAAGGCTTCAGTCGCTGTCTGCTACGTATGGGGATGTGCGATAGCCGTACTCCAGCTTATCATCTCTCTTGCAAAGATCGATATGAGCGGATGCGGAGTAGTAATCAGCTATATCTTCAAGTCATCTATCAATTCGGGTGTTGTAGCAATGGTAGGAGGTCTTGTGATAGTTCCTCTTGTAAGCACATTTACTGCAAAGCTTGATGAGAAGAATGTAGATACGATGTTTGAATGTTTCGAAAAGAAGGTTTCAGTAGCTCAGAAGGAAGCACTTGATTAATCAATGCATAAGAAAAACGCATGTCGTCTGACATGCGTTTTTTTGTATTTAAACCTTGAATCTGCTGACATCATCGTTAAGAGCTTTTGATATGTCTTTTTCCTTTTGAGCGTTGTCTGTGATACTGCTTATGTTATCGCTTATATCGGCTGTCATTCTTGCGCTTCTTGAGACACCGCCTGCGGTATCTGCAACAGCCTTATCTAGCGATCTTATGCTCTCGCTTATCTGGCTGATATCTGACTGTACGTCAGAGCTTATCTTTGCAAATTCATTCATCATATCATCGATGTTTGAGATGCCTGCCTGGTAATCCTTGCTCGTATCAACCAGTCCCTGATATCCTCCCAGAGCCGTCTCATTCATGAAGTCTATCATCTTCTTAGCCTGATCCGAAAGCTCCTCAACGGCCTTTATTACTTCGGCTGATACGCTTTGGATCTGTGTTGCCGCCTGTTCGGAAGACTGGGCCAGATTTCCGATCTCGCCGGCAACGACAGCAAATCCGCGGCCCGATTCACCTGCTCTTGCAGCTTCGATGCTTGCATTTAATGCCAGCAGGCTGGTCTGATCTGTGATGTTTATTATATCATCAGTTAAAACGCTTATCTGTTCAACCCGTCTTGAACTTTCTATCTTATCCTGCATATCGGCTGACATCATGCGTATCTTTTCTTCAGTCTCGTTACGCATGTTCATGGCATCGTCGCCTGCCTTAAGCGCATTGCTTCTCATGTCTTTTGAGAAGTTGCTGCCGTCCTTTGCCTTTAGCGCGATCTCTGTAAATGCCTGTGTCATGTCGCTTACAAGCTCGTCTATGCGATTGAGAGAATCGGAGATACGCTCCATGGCTCCGCTCATATCCTGCATTGTCATGCTGACGTTTATCGCATCATCCTTTGATGCCATAAGACCGTTTGCCATGTCATCGGTCGTATCCTTTAATATATCCGAATTGCCGCGTATGTCGATCATTATCTCTCTGATGTGATTTAAAAGATCGTTTATGTTCTTTCCTATGACTTCGAATTCATCACCGGTATTTAATTCGATGGACTGTGTTAGATCGCCGTCGCCTCTTGCTATGTCGACTATCTTGCTGTTAAGGGTAGAGAAGTTTCTTGAAAGTACCCTGCTTATGATTATGAGCACGATCGTACCTGTGATGAAGACGATTATGCAGATTGCGATGACCATCTCTAATATCTGGCCTATCTGCTCGTTAACCCAATCAACGTTTACATCGATCCCGGCAATGGCAGCAATCCTGTTACCGTCATATATGGGACTGTAGGCAGTAAGATGAGTTCCCCATTCATCGACCGTTATATCCTCTGTTATCGCTGTTTCGCCGCCGGCAGCAAGAAGAGTCTCGGGATCTGTTTCGAATTCCTCGCCCGTATCTGCAGGCTCCTCCGGATCCGAATCCACGGCATAGATAAAGTCGCCGCTATCGTCTGCCTTTATTGTATAGACATATTCAACGCCGCCGTTTTCAAAAAACACCGTGAGCGTATCATAGATCTCATTAAATGCATCACTTTCCATATCCTCTGCGGTGTTGATCTCGTCAAATTTAGATCCGTCAAGAGATGCAGCAACGCAGCGAGCGATATTCATCGCATTATCCTTTATCTGATCGATCAGTGCTTCCTTTGCCCTGTTATAGATAACGGCTCCGATGGTCACATCGGATATGATCAAAAGAAGCATTATTATAACAAACAGCTTGGATGAAAAACGTACCTTCCTTACCTTCATACATGAGTCTCCCTAAATGCGAGTATTATTTTTCTGAAAATTTAATGGTTTTAGTTCAAATATACTCTAAATTATAGTATTATATAAGAAATGTATCAAGCATTTAAATTTGTATTCAGGAGGTATTTTTAATGGCAAGAACACTACAGGATATCCAGACTCTTATCCAGGAGGAGGGTATACGCATCGTTGACTTCAAGCTGACGGATATTGACGGAAGATGGCGTCACTTAAGCATCCCGTCAGAGCGACTGACAGATAAGACGATGGAGCAGGGTATTGGATTTGACGGATCCAACTACGGTTATGCACCCGTTGAGAACAGCGACATGGTATTCATACCTGTTCTGGATTCGGCGGTTGTCGATCGCTATTCATCGGTTCCCACACTTTCGATGATAGGTGACGTACGTGTGATAGATCTTCCAAACAACAGACCGTTTGACCAGTATCCCCGTAATGTAGCAATACGAGCCCTTGAGTATATGAAGGAGATCGGTGTAGCCGATCAGATGATAATAGGTCCCGAGTATGAGTTCTATATCTTCGATGATGTAAGATACAGCACGAATTACTATGATATGTATGCAAAGATATTCACTTCCCAGGCAGCATTCGCTTCAGGAAGCGAAGAAAACAACAACGGCTATCAGGTTCTTCCCGGAGGCGGATATCATAACTCTCTTCCGACTGATATAAGAAACGACATCAGAAGCCAGATGTGCCTTGTTATGAAGGAATGGGGAATAGATGTAAAGTATCACCATCCTGAAGTAGGCGGAAGCGGACAGATGGAGATCGAGGTAGAGCTCGGTGACATGCTTAAGCTTGCCGATGATACCATGAGTGCTAAATATGTAATAAAGAACGAGGCAGCAGCCGAGGGATGCACAGCTACGTTCATGCCTAAGCCGCTTTCAGGCGAAGCAGGAAACGGAATGCATGTACATATGCTTTTAAAGAAGAACAAGAAGCCTATATTCTATGATGCAAAGGGATATGCACAGCTGAGCAAGGAAGCCCACTGGTTCATGGGCGGACTATTGGCACATGCAAGTTCACTGTGTGCAATAACAAATCCTTCTACAAATTCATACAAGAGACTTGTACCGGGATTTGAAGCTCCCGTTACCATAGGTTATGCGATGTCTAACAGAAGTGCCGTTATACGTATACCGGCATATGCAAAGACACCCGATACTAAGAGATTCGAGCTTAGAAACCCCGATGCCACATGCAATCCTTACTACGCATACGCAGCAATCCTCATGGCAGGTCTTGACGGTATTAAGAACAAGATCGATCCGCACAAGAAGGGCTGGGGACCTTATGACTTCAATCTCTATAACCTTTCTGATGAAGAAAAGGCTAAGCTTACGGGACTTCCCACTTCACTGGATCAGGCGCTTGACGCACTTGAAAAGGACCATGATTATCTGACAGCGGGAGGCGTATTCCCTGAAAGACTCCTTTCACAGCTGATAAGCCGCTACAGAAAATCAAGCTCTATGATATCAAAGCTTCCTCATCCGATGGAG
>JAEEUS010000121.1 GCA_016290615.1 Lachnospiraceae bacterium
GATTTGCCATATATCCTTCGGAATGGTATGAAAACTGTCCGTTTGCGGTAATGGAAGCGATATCCTACGGAACTC
Organism: Lachnospiraceae bacterium; assembly: GCA_016290615.1. Lineage (GTDB taxonomy): Bacteria > Bacillota > Clostridia > Lachnospirales > Lachnospiraceae > Colinaster. Next base: position 76 of record JAEEUS010000121.1, read on the forward strand.
CTGTTATTGGAGCTAGGATTGGCGGAATACCTGAACTCATAGGAGAAAACCGAACAGGTCTTGAGTTTGTCAGCGGAGATGTAAATGCTCTTACTGAGACTATCCACAGACTGTGGAATGATACAGACAAGCTAAACGCGATGGAAGAAAACTGTAAAAAGGCCGGTTTTGATACAGTTGAAAGCTATACCGATTGGCTTATAGATGAGGTTTATAGATAAACATGTATTTTAGCAGACATAAGCATCTTTTGTCCGTTCCGATAATGCTCTCAGCCTTAGCAAGGCTTGCTTGTTCCACATGCAGAGCGATCATACGGATAATCATGAACAGAAACAACAGCATGACTCCTGATATGATAAATACATTTCTGTGGCGTGTTCAGACTTTCTTTTCGTTTTTCGAAATAGTGGTCATAGCGGTAGTGTTTTATCTGACGTGGAAAAAGCTTACGTGTTTCAGAGATACTATAGAAGCTGATGACAGAAAAGAAATAGGAAGATTGCAGGAAGAGACACTAGGTACAAAACTGTCATCGCTTTCGGCTGAAGCGATAATGCAGCTGTTGCAGCTGTGGGCAGTGATACTCATAGGCGCAGAATCTGTATATTATATATCATCTCTTATATACAGAAGAGTCACGTCTCAGCTGATATTACTGATCACAGACGTCAACCAGTACAAAGATTTCTTTTCGATATATAACCAGACACACGGATTTAAATATCTTGCGATGTTAACCGCAATACTTCTTGGGATCATGATGACAGCGATATTTCTTCGAGACAGACGTTTAGGTATTGCTGTGCTCATGATCGCTGTTTTGTTTCTTTTGGCATTCGGTATACTTCAAATGCAGACTATTACCTTTACAGGTAGAGAAATAGGCATTGTATGGACATCGGTCATCTTTCATCTGACGGAAACTGTCGGGCTGTTCAGGTTTTCTGTCTATTTAGCTAAGCATTACAAAGGATTATAGATTTTCCTTATACCAGTCTATGGCAAGTTTTATACCGGCTTCAAAGTCATATTCCGGATCATACCCCAGCATCTTTTTGGCTTTGCTTATATCTGCGTTTGAGTGCTTTATATCACCTGGTCTGTCAGGACCGAAATGTGGTTCACGCTCAATGTTAAGAGCTTCGCAAAGATCATAATAGATATCAAGCAGAAACTCCCTTCCGCCGTATGCTATATTGAAAGCGTTTCCTGCAGCCTCTGAAGGAGCAAGACAAGCTTTGAGATTGGCTTCAACAACATTATCTATATATGTGAAATCACGGGACTGCTTTCCATCACCATTGATGGTAGGAGTCTCGCCGTTTATAAGCATCTTTATAAATTTCGGTATAACAGCAGCGTAAGCTCCGTCAGGATCCTGACGTCTGCCGAATACATTAAAGTATCTGAGGCCGTATGTATCCAGACCATACAGCTTATGATAGAGCTTTCCATATTCCTCGGTCACGCGCTTGGTCAGAGCGTAAGGGGAAAGGAGATTTCCTTCCTGACCTTCGACTTTGGGAAGAATGGGATGATCTCCATAAACTGAAGAACTTGAAGCATAAACAAACTTTTTTATTCCGCTTTGACGAGCAGCTTCCATCATGTTGAGAGTACCGCCGATATTATTCTCGTTATAAAAAAGTGGCATCTCTATACTTCTTGGAACACTTCCCCAGGCAGCCTGATGAAGAATGAAATCCACATCTTCGCATGCTTTCATGCATGTATCAAGATCTCTTATATCTCCGTTTATAAAGGTATATCCTTTTCTATCGATCAAAAGATCTACATTTTTTTGCTTTCCAGTTGACAGGTTGTCTAGGCACTTTACTTCATAACCAAGGTCAAGTATTGCCTCGCACAGATTTGAACCGATGAATCCGGCTCCACCTGTAACCAAAAATTTAGTACCTTTTGGAAAGTTGATATTTTTGTAACTCATATACTCGCTCCCTTATCTATCAATGTTAAAAATATAAAAACCTTCATTAGATATCAGTTTGATATCTTTTCCGTCAAATGCTTCATAAATATATTCAGAAACATGTTGTGCTTCAGGTATACTGGTCCTGATATAAACAGCAAGATTATTGTCTTTAGATGACCTGTTTTCAAAAGCTGATACAAGATCAGTCGTATACAGTTCGTCCATAGAAAGAAACTTGATCTGATCATAGTTTATCAGTTCAAGATCTCTTCCGTAGTGAGGATTGCTCCATTCATCATATATGAACAAACAGTCCCTGTCATCTGATGTTGACTTAATGGCATCCATTCGTGAAGAAAGCATATCATACATCCTGATCCTCTCAGGGATTGATATGACAAGATATGATGCACATGCGATAATAGCAGTCAAAAACAGTATAGCATTACTTTTATCAAAAAACACAGTCTGCACTGCCCATATGAATATCAGTGATAATACAAGTATTATCGGAGCGAATGTAGGACTGATATAAAGCCATCTTGTTGAATATGATATCTTGAAAAGTGTGCACCAGTAAAGCAGTGAAGGGATGATGAGTATCAGAGCATCCTTCAAGCTGTTTTTATTTATTTCATTATCAGTCTTATCTTTTGAGTTTTTTATAAGGACTGCCGAAGCGAAAACAGACATGATTATTATAATAGCTGCATATATAAAGAAACGTCCGTTGAACAGTTCGGTATTGTATGTCTTTGCAAACCCTTTTAGATGTTCAAGGTAGAATCCCTCATTCGTACTGCCCAGGTTTTCAAAAGCCTGTTCACCACGTTCGCTGTGAAGCATATGCCTGAAAACATAAGGATAGGCTGCAAAGGAAACAATCGCACCGATCAGCTGAGATAATAAAAATTTAATAAATGATTTTATCCTTTTTTGCTTAAGCAGTATCACAGTTGCCGTTAGGGCAATGAAGAAACACATTATATAGTAATAGTAATGCGTAAGTGTCCCGATCGTCGTTATAAGTCCAAGTATTATATATAATGGCCTTCGATCATAATTCTCATCTGTCAAAAGCATGCACAGATACACATATATGAGTACGAGAGCACACAGTGGCGCATACATGCGTATATAGGTCACTTCGGTCTCAAACGCTGGTGTTCCCAACATTATTATCAGTGGAATAAAGGATTTAACCCTGTCACGCATCATCTTTAGTGATATAAGATAGATCATAATAAGCTGGATGGTACATGCGATGACATTGATCAGATGTCCTGGAAATGCAGTGGCTTTTCCTGGAGCAAAGCTGCTGAAAGCATTAAGCAGCATAAAATAAAGAGGAGGATGTACATCATCCCTTGCCTGTCTTACGCAGCCTATGAGGTTAAAGTACTCGCCCTCATCTACAGCATAATAACTTCTTATATAATCACCACTTATCCATCCATTTACGGAATGTCTTTCGATGCCAGCAGGGGTAAGAAAAAGCAGTTCAGTGTTATTGGCGAAACCAAGAGAGAACACTTCATCTGCGTATATATCATCACCACAACAGTATATAACCATGACTGATACGGAAATGAATAGCAAAGCTACACTTATTGCTATATACAGTTTGTTTTGATTAAAAACAGCCTTCATACAATGAGTGATTATAGCATAACTGATATTAACTTGCATTATTATTTGTAGGGAAATACACCTGATTTATCGTTGTGTTTTGAGTATGACCTTGTATTATAGTTACGTTTGGAGTAAAATATCAATGTTTGATTTCTGTAGATATGAATGGAGGAAATGATGAGTTTATACGATAAGATTGTAGCTGGCGAAGAGAAGATAGCTCTAGTGGGGCTTGGATACGTTGGCATGCCTAT
>JAEEUS010000122.1 GCA_016290615.1 Lachnospiraceae bacterium
TCGGGGGTTTTTCTCCTGTATAAAAACCAACAGGTTCCTTACTCTTTAGCTGACTAACTCCAATTCCAAGCATTATCATTGCAACTATACAGAAAATCACACCAGAAATAACTGTTCCAGCCATCTTTTTTCCTCCGATAAACTGTCTATTATCTATACTTACCCCTTGTTTTCTCACTTTAAGAATTCTTCCAGGTTTTCAGGGCAAATAATACCCTTATCAGTTTCCAACAGCATTCTTTTATCTCTTGTCAAATAGATATCTTTTATCTCTGAGGATCCCAGGCAGCCGTACGGAAGTGATCTTTGCTCTCCGTTATTCAGATCCATGATCACCATCAATGGCAGATCTTTTTTCTCTTTCAACAGATCATGGCCGTAACAAAGAACTATAACCTTGCCCTTCTCAACTGAACATAATGAGCCTTTGTAGCACTCAACTTTCCTGACTTTCCGGGTTCTGACATTCAGAATGATGAGCTGCCTTGTCTGTATCTCACTTGATCTTGCGAATTGTTTTGGTTCGGCAAATGCAACTTCTTCATCGTTTATCACAAAAACATGTCCGGACGCGTGCGGTGACGATTCCATTTCGAAAATGCATTTATTGAAGCCCTCTTTTTTTAATAATCCACGTTTTGACCACTCGAAAATCTTTCCCTGTATCAGGACAAACAGGGTATCGTTCACGATAAAGAAACCGGCAGAAAGACTGTGATCAACCGGGAATTCCAGAACCGTGATAAGTTCGGATCCGCCATTCATTGCATTTTTAATCCTGAAAACCCTGTTGACCGTTACCAGAAACAGATCAGAACCATAAAAAATACAGTTTTCAACATGATTTATTGTAGGATATTTTTCATCACGCTCAATCTTGCTTATGGTCTCCCATGTCGAAATATCTTCAAGCTTATTTCCTACCGCGATATAAGATGTCGGATCCGCACCAAGTTTAGTATAGCAACTGGCATAGCACCCGTCTTTTTCAGCCATACAATTTATTTGTCTCGTTGTTGACTGTATGATGACAGGCTGAGGATCAAAGTAAAAGAGATCACAGTTTTTTGTGTCACCTAACGAATATGACTTGCGACAATATATACCGGCAACAGAAACGGAATAGATAAACTTATTACGATCATTTTGGATGACCTTGCCTTTTATCTGCTTACCGAAATCGAATCTTTTTGCAGGACTTCCTGCCTTCTTCCTGGGTTGCAGCATTAATGTTGCTTTTCTTTTTGATTCCTTCATCTTACTGACAAAGGCATCTTCCTCGTCCCTCAGTATTATGGTCATAACATATGAATCGCTGTCGTCTTCAACCGTGAAGAGCAGATAAGATTTGGAAAGCTCCTGTCCAAATGCCTTTATCACATCCAGGGTCTGTTCCATGGAATAATTCTCGGCAAGAGATATCATGGCATCAGAATCCAGCTCGGGAACATCATCCCTGAACGTTTCCTGAAGTGCATACAATACATCTTCACTCCCAGCCTTGTAATCAGTTTCTGCGAACTTGTAATTCTCTTTCATCTTTCTATCCTTATACTGGTTGCCTATACTGAAAGTTATGAATTCATCTCATCAACAACGTCAGCTGGCTTTACAGTCATTTCTACCATCACTGCAATTTCGATTTGGTACAATTACCGAAAAATATCATCCCACAGATCATCGTGTGATTTGGTAAATAACTGAGGTTTATTTTCTTTTGAAAAATATCTAAGTGCTGTTGTTTCTTTCTGATCACAGAACAGTTCGCCACCAACTTCGATAAGTTCATAAGCTATCACTATACTTTGAGCTTGATCACCGCTTGAATAAGTTATATCAAGATCCGTATAGACACCAATAATCCTGCCAACCGTAACGTCCAGTCCGGTCTCTTCCTTTGCTTCTCTTATAGCAGCCATTTGAGGGGTTTCTCCAAGTTCAATTGCTCCGCCAGGAAATCCCCACTTATTAGTATCTCCTCTCCTTTGCAAAAGCACTTCCCCCTTATGGTTAAATATACATCCCCCAGCAAAAGCAAGGATTATTTTTTCATGTCCCACCTTGCTTCTGATACTCTGAATATAGTTTTGCATTTAAGCTAACCTTTCCTCTGTGTATTGCATTGCATTATCTTCCGATATAAACGATGATCAACTCCGAGATTTACGCTTAATGTAATCAGCCCATACATTATCTGCCAAATCATTGATTTCCTTCCATTGTTTCATGCTCTTTATATCTTCAGGATTAGCGCACGCACGAAATTCATTTTCATATGTAATATATAAATCCCTGATTATAATACAACTATCCCTATTTGTATCCGAAATCATGCCGGCATCAAGTAATATGTCCAAACTGTATTCTGAAAAGCAGGAACCAACATTTATACATAACTCTTCAAAAAGCATACCTAAGAATTGTTCCGCATTTAATGTATTTACAGTTGAACAGCACTCTTTTAAGGTTGTTTCAAACCATTCAATTCTTTCTTCTATAGACAGTTCTTTCATCTCTTTACTCACAATCGATATAACCGGAATATATTTTCCCTATCGTTCATTCAAGTTGAATAGAGATTATATGTATTCTATACCGAGTCGTTTTAACTTTTCTCTCATTTTCACGATTTTCGTCTCAGGGAATCTGCTTGCAATACAAGCTTCGAGAATTTTAACATTAATTCCTGTTTTAGCCGCCCCTTTCGCTGTAGCCCCAACACATCCGCACTCATCCAGTCCCATTAGTATGACTTCGCTATATCCGTTCTTTTTCATATACTCTCGAAATAGTCTTGAACTATAGGAATCAGATCTGTTCTTTTCGAAACATAAGTCAGACACCACATTCAATCCCTCATATAACTCAGCACCCTCAGTCCCTTCGATTGAGAAACCAACTCCCCACAATAACTTGGGTAAAATATGCTTAATATATATGATGTCATACCCTTTTTCCTTATATGCTCTAATCTCGGAGTTAACATTTCCTATGAGCTTTTCAGTATCATAAGTAAACATCGGTTTTCTCTTATCCCATAAATAATCCTTTTGAAGATCAATAACAATAACTGCTTTTTTATCTGACATTTTTAAACCTCATTCCGATGTCTTATAATATGATTCTACTTTGTTGTCGCCTTGATTGCTCCAAGGCTATGAATTCTTACAACACGATTGCTATCTGATTCAGCCATTTTTTGTAATTGTTCAATATAAGGAATGACAAACTCCGGTCTACGTTTCCCAAGCACTCTAAAGATTTCAGGAGATTCCATCCTTACTTTATCATTAATATCATGAAGGAGTGATTCAAATACCGGCATATAATTCCCATAAATATCTGGAGTGTTCGTAGCTATATTTTCGGAAGCCCAGATAAAACTCAAACGTACTTTAGGTTCTTCATCAGAAGCAAAGTTAAACAGATTTGTCCAATATGGTTCAATCAAGCTGTAATTGCTCCTTCCGATTCTGCCAATGGCATTTACTGCTCGTTCCCTTAAAAGAGCATCCCCACTTTCACAGAATGCAACAATCGATGGAACTGTATCTTGTATAGAATCAGGATATTCAAATCCCATCTCACCTAGTAACCAAAGCGACTTCGCTTGTATCTTCGCAGAACCATGGTTGAGAAGAGATGAAACATAAGGTATATTCTCTTCCCATTTGATCTTGTCCTTTGTTAAAACACCAAGTTCTTTATATAGTTCAGATTCGTTCAAATCAACATCTCCTTAGTAGGTTATCCTGAAATATAAAACGATTATATCATAATGATTTCCGCATCTCCGAGT
>JAEEUS010000123.1 GCA_016290615.1 Lachnospiraceae bacterium
AGTCTCTACCCATTTATGAACTGCTTCGGGCATACCCCCGACTATGTAATAGTTCCTAAGATATTTCTCAAGCGGAACAGTATAAAGGTCCGGCAACTCACGAGTCAGTGCCAGCTTTCTTAACCCATCTATATACTTCTTACCGCCGTCAGCAATCACAAATTCCTCGAAATTCATGGGATACATATTTATTCTATCTACTTTTCCGACAGGAAAAGAAATCCCCTCTTCCCGTAAAGTAACACCCAACAGCGAACCGGCTGCTATTATGTGCAGTTCAGGCATATTCTCACAAAAATACTTAAGTGACTGTATTGCTCTGGGACAGGCTTGTATCTCGTCAAATACCAGTAGCGTAGAGCCCGACACAATCTTTCGACCCAATACGACACTTTCCAATTCATCTATTATTCTGGCGGTGTCAAAATCATATTCAAAAACAGACTGAAGCCCCGTATCACCATCAAAGTTCAAATATGCCAAATCATCGAATTCGGTCTCACCAAACTGTTTTATCAGGTATGTCTTTCCGCACTGACGTACGCCCGAAACCAATAATGGTTTACGGCCTTTTTTGACCTTCCATTCTTTAAATTGTTCTAATGCTAATCTCTCCATAGTCTCCTCCCCATGACTTCCGGGTAACCTCTTACGAGAAAATATTAACATTTTTAGGAGGAATAGTCAAATCTCAATTGCATTTTTCGGAGGAATATAGCATTTCAGTTGCGTTTTCGGCACGAAATTCTACGAGCCACTTATGACTGGTAAATAGGGGGGCCACTTATGACTGATTGAATATGTTTTCTATATTCCTTTTTCCAAATACTCCGGCGGCACTTCCTTCGTAAGCCATACGCCATTGACGGAGCGGTAGAACTTGAAGCCGTTGCGGTACAAGTCGCCGCTCCTGACTATGTAGATTACGGGCTTGCCGTGGCGGGCGCCGACCTTCGTGGCGGTTTCTTTGTCCCCGGAAAGGTGCCCGTAGAGCCTCGACTTCGGGCTGAGCCCCTGCGCGTCTATGGAAGCGACATACTTCTCACCGGTTCCGTGGTACAGCGTCTCCGGCGGAACCACTTCCTCAAGTTCCACGTCCACCGGAATGGAATGCCCCTGGTTGGCCCTGATGAGCGTCTTGTCTTCATTAAACGAATACCGCTGCTTCGCATCCTCCGCGACGATTCGCTCAAGCGTCTCCATATCAAGTTTATGAGTCTTACTGACTCCTTCTATCAGTTCCTCCACATTCGCCCATCCGTGCTCATCAAGCGCAATCCCGATGGTCTCGGGCTTGTGACGAAGGATGAGGGAGATGAATTTTGAGGTGTCTTTATCTGTGTGTGACATACGATTCCTCCCAAAACAGCATTTAATATTCTTCCCAAGAGCTAACTTTCTTACCATCTCTATCCAGAGATAGTTTATGAATCAATCCCCCGCCATGCATCATCACCATAAGTGGAACATTCAAAGCATTAGCAATCTTTTCAAGCTCACTGCTAACAGGCTTAAAAGTACCTGATTCGTATTCTTCTAACCTTTCTATCGTCATGCCGGTTTTCTCGGCAAGTTCTCCGATTATTCTGTAATTCAAGCCTCATCCATTATCAGCCATTGATCCATTCCGGGTCCCGCATCATCATTAGGGCGTACTCTGAATCCAAATTTTTCATAAAATGACTCTTTTCCTTTAGCTGAATTCAAAGTCAGTTTAACTTTATAACCGGGTTTCATTCCGTCTTTCAGTTTGCTGATACTTGCTTCAACAAGTTTGCGGCCTATTCCCTGTCCTTGGTATTTCGGATCAACAATAACATCTGACAAGAAAGCGATATACCCTCCATCCCAAAGCAATCTAACAACTCCAATAGCTTTTTCATCATCACGAACACATTGAATCATATAGGCTTTCTCTATACATGCCCTGGCTTGTTCAATGGGAAACTCAACCCATCCAACCATTTTACGCAATTCCATATATTCTTCCGGTGTAATAAATTCTCCGTATTTGATCATGTTTTTCTTTATCCCCCTGCAAATTCTATTCCGGTTGAATCTTCCTTCATTGCGCCTCTGATCCTGCTAAGAGACTCCGGTGTGATACCAAGATAAGTTGCTATATGTCTTTGAGATACCCTCTCACTAAGATTAGGATATAGCTTTTTAAAATGTATGTATCTTTCGGTTGCATTTTCTATAAGGAAGCCATTCTCCCTGTATATCTTATATCTCATAGCGCTTTCTAAAAGATAAATCCAAATATCTTTAAAAGAATCATTTTCTTTTATCATCTTTTTTATAGCCGCTGTCTCGCATATCATGATTGTTGTTTCTTCGAGCGTTTCCCACATACAGTTTCTATCTGTATATCCAAAAAAACCCTCATCCATAAACATGACACCTTCCTGAGCAAAACCTCTTGTAATGTCATTTCCGTCATTATCTATGTAATATGCACGTGCCACTCCTGATAGGATAAGCCCTGCATAGGTTGTGTCATCTCCAATAGAAGCAAGTATCTCCCCTTTCTTTACCACTCTAAAACTGGCAAGACTCACGATATCACCGACCAGTTCTTCACTTACTTCAATTTTGTATTCTTCTGCAAATGTCATCAGCTGTTTTACAAAATAATCTTTATTCATAGGAACGCCTCCTTAATGGCTACCCATAACAATGATGTATATGATACTAATTAAATTCACTCCACCGTGTATAATCATAGGAACTATCATGTGTTTTCTTTTCTGATAACCAAAGATACATACAAGTCCAAGCACGAAGGAATATCCAAAATTATACCAGTCAAGTAACCCAAAGAGCATATTGAATAGTAAAAGTGCCGTAATCTCTCCAAATACCTGCCCACAAAATTTTCTTGCAAAGCCTCTGAAATATATTTCCTTGCAAATTCCACTCACAAAGACTAGTGCGATTACATAAAGAATAGTTATTCCTACTCCCATCTTTTCATCTTCTACAAAAGCAAGTTCTGTGCAGCCTTTATATATAGGCAAAGAAAGAAGACTTAACAGGCTGGCTGCAATTGCGAGTATCACCCCCCAAAGAATATCACCGCCAAGAGTCTCTCTTTCGTATACTTCCTTTTTAAGACTGATTCCATTCGCCTTATAAAGAAGCAGCGCACTTGGAAAAAGGACAAGATTTGCAAATATAAATACAAAAGCAAATATCCATCTATTAGCCTGTACATAACTAGCTATATCAAGCAGATTCATTCCCGGCTTATAGAACCTAAGCGCATTTACCATTTCAAAAGTGGCAATAAAAAGTGTCAACACAGTGGTAATTGTTAATGCCTTTCCGGCATTCTTGATATCATTTTCTTTCATGATGTCACCTCCTGAAAGAAACAATACCATTACTTTATATTATTCGCATTGACATATGTTAAGATTTTCACTGAATATTTCAGCTGGTACATCTTTGCATAATCCTCTCTGAGCATCCCGAAATTATTATACATCAAAACTGATTCTTCACAAACAAAAAAGCCGATGAATTTACTTCATCAGCTTTTATGATCGATATACCTGCATTTCACTTTAAGTGGTAAAAATCTATCCCAACGTTACATCCAATATCATCATCAGCGTGAATCTGACGGAAAACATGATGACACCGATATTGGAATGCTCCCCCTCACATCATAAACACCGTTTTATCCTTCAGGCAAAAGCCTCGTCATGCTCTTTAGTCCAAGTGCCACCGTTGAACCGTTATGAAGCATCGCGCTTGTGGCAGGCGACATGACACCGGCTATTCCGA
>JAEEUS010000124.1 GCA_016290615.1 Lachnospiraceae bacterium
CGGAAATAAACTTCCTGATGATACCTGACGTGTTATCTGTCGAACAATCATCCTGTATGATGACTTCATCAGGTTTTCTGGTCTGGTTATTGATAGTCTTAAGTTGGAAATATATATGGCTTGCGCCATTATATGTACACATTACGACTGAAGTTTTCATTTGAACAGTTCCATATATTATGAGCGGCTTTTGAGATGAGGCATCTCAATCAGCTCATTTATCTTTATCAACCTCAAACATTCTATCATAGTTCCACAGATTGTAAAACAGTCTTATGGGCAAGATACTTGCAAAATTTATGAACGGAATGGATAATATAAATGAAATTCAGAAAATCAGATGAAAGAATGAAACGTATATTGATAAATACACCATTGAGAAACATATAGCGTATCAAAAAATGCATAAATTAAGGGCACTGCCATACTGACGGCTACCGTACCAGATAGCTTATGTCATTAAACTTTAACACATCAGTATGGGCTTACATGCCCATCAATTTCTATAATCATATTAGCATCATATAAAAAAAGAATCAATTAATACTTTGCTTTAAACATCTCGCTTTTTATATCTCTTTTCTTTCTTGCTCGCAAATCTCTTCCTGTTTTTCCTTTGAGAATCCTTCCGTACTCTCCTTCTGCACAAGTATCTTCGCCGTCTCAAATATTATCTGCAGATCAAGAAGCAATGAATAATTGGTAATATAATAAAGGTCCATCTTGAGCTTACTAAGCGGGCTGGTATTATATTTACCAAATACCTGCGCAACTCCTGTAAGTCCGCCCTTTACCTTGAGTCTGAACACGAACTCAGGTATATCTGCGGTATATTTCTCAACATGCTCCACTCGCTCAGGTCTGGGGCCAACAACGGACATATCTCCCACGAGAATATTTATCATCTGCGGAAGTTCATCAAGTCTTGTAGCCCTTATAAAACGACCGACCTTAGTTATACGCTCATCATCTTCTCCGGCAGGAAGCGGGACTCCGTCCTTCTCTGCGTCGACGATCATCGATCTGAACTTAAGGATACTAAACACTTTGCCGCCTATGGTCACTCTGTCCTGTCTGTACAAAACAGGGCCTCCGTCCTCAGCCTTAATAAGTATCGCTATTATCGCAAATACAGGGCTGAACACTATGAGTACGATCAGTGACACCAAAATATCAAATACCCTCTTTATAACTAACTGGTGAAATGCCAGGCCGTTATTTCTGCACAGAAAAAGCGGTGTATCAAACAAGTTGATATCCTCGGAATTTTTCCCGATGATATCAGAGATCTTCGGTGTGAAATATACTCTTTTGCCTATTCTAAAGCATTCTTTAAGTATATCATTCTTATCCTCCGAAGGAATATCATTAAGGAGTATCGCCTCATATCTGTTTAGAATCGACACTATCTTGTCCGTGCCGACATCGACACTGATAGAATCAACTATATGATACTTATCAGGTCTGGTATTCATGAACTCTGTATTTTCGCAGGATTCTCCTCCATAGACCTCAAGAATCTGCTGAGGCTTGAATAATTTCCTATACAGATCAACCAAAAAGATAGTAATAAATATTATAACTATACTCTGTACAATTCCGAGCAAAAGATATCTCCACAAGAACTGCGGAAAGAATCTGAACTGTCCCGTTATGGCACATGAAATAAAAAGTTCGATTACGTCCACGACAAAAATTGTCATTACCTGAGATGCCAGAAGATTGGCTTTTCTGTAAACGCCAATACCGTATGCCTTAAGAGCCCTTCCGATTATGTAATACAACACAATGTATATACCTGCTGCCATACCAAGGTTCCCCCAACCTGTAAGGTTAGATGTCTGATTATGGTCAACAACAAATTCAACCCAAACGGCAAAAAACATCACTGTTGCAAGAAGACACAACAATACGGTGCACAGCCATCTATATATATATCTGTTCTGTATCTTAGTTTTTTTCATACATTTCCCCATTAAACTTCCGGCTTGTCACTTATAATATGATTGGTCTCATCCCCCAATCCTAGACGCACCGTCCGGAGTTCTTAATATATTATCCTCAAAAGGAATCTGACCAAGATAAGAAAGCGCTACGGTTCCATCCGGATTTTTGTCCACATGGTAGAGCGCATGTCTCTTTATATCCTGTTCTTCTCCTTTAAATAGTTTAGCACCATATTTAAGAAAATCAGAATTATAATTTACCAAATAAAGGTACTCGAAGTTATTATACAAATAATTGGAATAATCATCTACCATATCCTCGGAAGCAATATCACTTCGATTAAATGAAGCCATAGAATTCCAATATTCAAGATTGATTCTCTTTACATAATACTGCGCCTGATCAAAGCTCGCTTCCGGCATATATATTGCCACAGGATGTCCGTATCCGTAGTATATTGACATTTCTCTCTCAAGCCCGTCTCTTCTTGCTTCGATCGATCTTATATCATAGTCTATCTCAGATGTGATCGAATCAAAATCAGTCCTTAAGCTGACAAGCACAAACATCACCAAAGTAAGAACCAATAATTTGAGGTCACTTCTTTTTTCATCGGATTGCGCATGCAAAACTTTGACAAGATACACTATCTCATATATTGCCACCGCACCAATGAAATGAATCGCATATCTGTCGTAAGCATTAAGCGAGTATCTGTTAAATGCTTCGATCACAAACAGATACTTATAAGCTATGATTCCATAGTACATTACAGACGCCAGTACGAGCTCAGAAACGGAAATGAGAAACTCCAAAGCTATGTCATCTTTTCTGATAAGCCACACAACAGCCGGAATAAGGAGCATTACTCCCAAGACCGCTGCATATGACATTCCGAGAAATACATTTACGCTAAAGAATGTGACAATAAGTTTTTTCAGCAGCGTACCGTCAAACGCATCTATAACCCCTTTTATTCCCGTGCTTTTTACCAGCTCTTTTACACCAACTCCCGTAGTTGACACTTGTTGTTTCGCATTTTGTTCTTCAGCCACTTTTTCTACGTACTCATAATCGTTGGCATAATCCATCTGTATAGATTCCACTGTATGTAAGCTGTATATATCTATTCCCTTGCCCACTATAATGCAGCACATCAAAAATATCAGCACGGCTTTAAAATATCTTTTCAAAATATCTTTGTCGTTCTTCCTAAGGCGAAGTGCTTGTACCATCAATATAACAGAGATTATCATCACCGTGGGAATTCCCGATCTTTTGATCATAACAAGTACTATCGCAGTGCTGATCGTTCTTATCATCGAGAATTTATCTGTCTTAAACGGATACAGATATTTGATGACAAGGCTAAGTGTAATTGCAAAAGGAATATCCATCAAAGCCGTAAAATAAGCACTTGGATGAACAGCAATCGCAAGTACCGTACACAATCCAAGGAAAAGGATTTTAAAGAGCAGATCATATTTTTTATTTTTAACTTTGATAATATTCAAAAATGCAAAGAGAACGGCAAACTCATATATCTTAATGGCAATAAGGAATATATCCTCGCTGAAAACACCGTTTACCGTTTCAAACAAATATGCAAGCATCGGAAGAAAGAACGCATAGCTCGGCCTTACCGCAAGCTTATCCGTCCAGAACATATATCTGCATTTGTTTATATAAAACACACTGTCAGGATCGCCTATATAAGTGTGTCTGATCGTCACAAACAATACAGCGACCGCAACAATCCACAAAAGCATTCCGTTTTCGAAATTCTTATAAAAAAGTATATCTTTTTTATTGCAATCATTGAAATACAGTAATAT
>JAEEUS010000047.1 GCA_016290615.1 Lachnospiraceae bacterium
AATATTTATAAGTCTCTGGGGTTCCTGTTCTATTACCCTGAAGGTATCCTCGCCGAATTCGTTTACTATTCTTTTAGCCATCTTGGGTCCGACACCCTTGATGATACCCGAGGAAAGATATCTCTCTATGCCCATGACCCCGGTCGGGAGTATGGCTTTTATCGATTCGAGCTTTAGCTGCTGTCCGTATACGGGATGTATCACATACTCGCCGCTTACTTCTACCATCTCGCCTTCATCATAGCCTGACAGAGTACCCACGCATATCACATCGTCATATTCAGTTGTAAGTTCCATTACACCATATCCGTTTGTTTCGTTTCTGTACAGGAAATGGTCTATAACTCCGGTCAGCTTTTCCACTGATGCTCCTCGTTTTTGTCTATTAATAAATGCTGCCCGTTAAGGACAGCATTTGTATCACATGTCATAATTGCGTTTCATCTGTTCATACAGCATCTGAGCAAGCCCCAGACTGTTCTGTTCGGTCGAATCGGATGCAAGCTTCTGAATTGTGTTGTCTTTGAAGTAATCCACCAAATTTGAAGTACTCTCACTCTGGTATTCGCTCTTAGGTATCGTCTTGTTCATCTCCTTGAACACCTGCTCAAGGAAGTAGCTCTCAAACTCCTTGCATACCTTCATGAGCTCATCATCGCTCTTGCCCGAGTAATCCGCACTCGCAACCGATTTTAACTTCTCGGCTGCAGCATTGCTCACCGTGGTGCTCATATATTCACTGTATCCGCTTGTCAGTCCGTTAAGATCGATCTGTGACATCTAATTACCTCTTAAGATTGTTAGCCAGTTCCATCATGGAATCTGTAGTTGTTATCGCTTTTGCGTTCATCTCATATGCACGCTGTGCAACTATCATGTTTACCATCTCATCCACTACCTGAACGCCCGAACCTTCAAGATAACCCTGACGGATAACACTCTTTTGAAGATTTGCATTGGTAGCTTCGTTCATTGCGGCCCCGCTGGCTGCCGTAGGTATGTAAAGCGTATCGCTTGTTTTTTCCAGTCCCGAAGGATTGTTGAACTGATACATGCCGATCGTTATCCCTATCGGCTGAGGATTGTTCTGTGCATCGGGGTAGCACAGCTGTCCGTTTGCATTGACGCTGATCTTGTTTGCCGCATACTGAGAAGTATTTAATGATATCGCTCTGCCGGTGCTGTCAAGCACGGGAAGTCCGTTGGATGTAGACAGAACAAGTGTCGAACCCTGACCTGTACTGAATCTGAAATCACCGTTACGAGTATATTTAACGACTCCGTCCTCGCCTCTTACGGCGAACATGCCCTTGCCTTCTATTGCAAATGCAGTATCTGATTCCGATGCAAGCATAGGTCCCTGCTTGAATATCGTTGTTATAGATGAATTTCTGACACCGAGTCCGACCTGTGCGCTTATCGGCTTGTTCTCACCGTTAGCTGTAGTTGTCTTTGACTGAAGATCCTGATATAACAAGGATTTAAACTCGGCAACTTCCGTCTTGTATCCTGTTGAATTGACATTTGCCAGATTATTGGCTATCGTGTCAACATTTGTCTGCTGTGCTATCATGCCGCTGGCTGCTGA
The DNA here is from genome assembly GCA_016290615.1 of Lachnospiraceae bacterium. GTDB lineage: Bacteria > Bacillota > Clostridia > Lachnospirales > Lachnospiraceae > Colinaster. The sequence goes on from JAEEUS010000047.1 coordinate 1,589, forward strand.
CCATAAAGATCTGACCATACCTTATCCTCCTTATACTTTGCCAAGCTGTCTTGATGCTATCTCAAGCGTTGAATCGATCGTTGTTATTATCCTCTGATTGCTCTCATACTGACGCGAAACGCTTATCATCTCTACCATCTCCTGTACAACCTGCACATTTGATGTCTCAAGATATCCCTGATTGATCGTATAATCTCCGGGGATCTCAGTCGCGCCCTTTACCGGCTCATAGTAGTTCTCGCCGTAATGCTCAAGATAATTGTAATCCTGAAAATCTGTTATCTTGATTGTTCCGACGCTTGCTCCGTCCTGGAATACGTTGCCTCTGGTATCTATGGCAACGTCCCTTACCGGATCTACCTTTATCCTGCTGTCACCTGTTCCAAGGACATAATCCCCGTCCTTGGTGACAAGATAACCTTCCTTATTTACGGTAAATGCACCGTCTCTTGTATATTTTGTGGATTTCTGACCGGCCTTGTTGGTGAATTCTATGCTGTAGAATCCCTTGCCGGAAATAGCCAGATCATATGTATTGCCGGTGACCCTGAACGGTCCCTGAGAATAATCGGTATAGTTCTCGCCGATCTTGACTCCGAGATTCATATTGCCGATTCCTTTTGCAATATTGGGAGTATCAGATATGTCTTTGATCTTATATCCTAAAACAGTGTCAAAGGCCTGGCTGGTTGCTCCCTCCTTCTTAAAACCGTGCGTATCGGAATTCGCAAGGTTGTTGGTGAGAACATCCATCCTGTGCTGTTCATTTAGCATACCCGTGTATGCAGTGTACAAGCCTTTAACCATAGATAAACTTCCTTTTCTTTAATTATTCGTTATCTCTGTATCCTGCAAGGAATTCGACATAACGGCCTGTTCCGATGGCAACTGCCGTCATAGGCTCCTCTGCCGTCATAGTCGTTATTCCGGTCTTTGCACAGATGAGATCCTCAAGTCCGCTAAGCAGGCTTCCTCCGCCGGTAAGGACAATACCTCTTTCGGCGATATCCGCTGCAAGCTCCGGGGGAGTCTTTTCCAGAATACCATGTATTGCTTCAACTATCTGAGCTGTTGTGCTCCTTAATGCCTCCTCGGTATCCTCCGAAGAAACACGGATCGTCTTGGGAAGACCTGTTACCAGGTTACGTCCTCTGACATCCATATATATGGGCTCGCTTCTCTTGAAAGCGGAACCTATCTTTATCTTCATATCTTCAGCAGTACGTTCACCTATCAAAAGGTTATGCTTCTGACGCATGTAACGTACTATTGCTTCATCAAAGTTATCGCCGGCGATCTTTATGGAATCACTTACAACTGTTCCTCCGAGCGAGATAACAGCTATATCCGTTGTACCGCCGCCTATATCTACTATCATGTTTCCGCAGGGCTTGCTTATATCGATTCCTGCGCCGATAGCCGCTGCGATAGGCTCTTCTATGATAGCCACTTCTCTTGCGCCTGCCTGATACGTAGCATCCTCAACAGCCTTCTTTTCAACTTCAGTAACGCCTGAAGGTACGCAGACTGCGATCTTGGGCTTGCGCAGACTTCTGTGTCCGACAGCCTTTGTGATGAAATACTTCATCATCTTCTCTGTGACTGTATAATCCGAAATAACGCCCTGGCGAAGAGGTCTTACAGCCACGATGTTACCGGGAGTTCTTCCTAACATCAGTCTGGCTTCCTCGCCAATAGCCTTTATCTTGTTTGTATCTCTATCAAAAGCAACAACTGAGGGCTCTTTTAAAACAACGCCCTTGCCCTTAAGGTATACCAGTATGCTTGCAGTACCTAAATCAATTCCTATATCTGTTCCCTGCATGTGAGGCCCCTTTCAAATAAACATCCATAATCTGATATATTATATATGATTTTGAGCCTGTTTTAAAGGGGGCAATGCTAATTTCACAAAATCTTAATACTTTGTGACTTGTCAAATAAAAAACGCACGCTGCCGTAAAGGTATTTCCTTTATAAGCATCCGTGCGTTTCATAAACTATATCGGTACGCTTGCCCGTTTACTTAACCCTTTTTTGAGAGCATCTTTTTTATATACTGACCTGTATAGCTTTCCTTGTGCTTAGCCACCTCTTCGGGAGTTCCGGTGCAGAGCACCTCTCCGCCTCTGTCACCTCCTTCGGGACCGAGATCTATTATATAGTCAGCCGTTTTTATGACATCCAGGTTGTGCTCTATGACTACTACCGTATTGCCGCCCTCAGTCAGTCTCTGCAGGATCTCTATCAGTTTTGATACATCCTCGAAATGAAGTCCTGTCGTAGGCTCATCTAAAATATATATCGTCTTTCCCGTCGATCTTCTGCTCAGTTCCGTTGCCAGCTTTATGCGCTGCGCTTCACCGCCCGAAAGCTGTGTAGAAGGCTGTCCCAGCTTTATATATCCCAGTCCCACCTCGTAGATGGTCTTCATTATCCTGTTTATCTTAGGTACATTTTCAAAGAATGTGACAGCTTCCTCGACGGTCATATCCAGTACATCGTATATTGACTTGCCCTTGTATCTGACCTCAAGAGTCTCTCTGTTGTAACGCTTTCCGCCGCAGACTTCACATGGTACATATACATCCGGCAAGAAATGCATCTCTATCTTTACTATTCCGTCACCACTGCAGGCCTCGCATCTTCCGCCCTTTACGTTGAAGCTGAAACGTCCCTTCTGGTAACCTCTGGCTTTTGCATCACTGGTTGACGCGAACAGATCTCTTATAAGATCAAACACTCCGGTATATGTCGCAGGGTTAGATCTTGGTGTCCTTCCAATCGGCGACTGGTCTATGTTTATGACCTTGTCCAGCTGTTCGATACCGAGTATCCTGTCATGTTTTCCCGGTATTGTACGGGCTCTGTTTAATTTCTTTGCAAGCTTTTTATAGAGTATCTCATTGATAAGAGAGCTCTTTCCGGAACCTGAAACACCCGTAACGCATGTCATTACTCCGAGAGGTATCTTTACGTCGACGTTCTTTAAGTTGTTCTCCGCTGCCCCTTTGACTTCAAGCCAGCCGTTTGGTTTTCTTCTGATATCAGGTATGGGAATGCTCTTTTTACCTGAAAGATACTGGCCGGTTATTGATTCCGCAACATTCATTATGTCTTCAGCCGTTCCCGTTGCCACGACCTCGCCGCCGTTGCTTCCTGCCCCGGGTCCTATATCGATTATCCAGTCCGCGGCATACATCGTATCCTCGTCATGCTCAACGACAAGGAGTGTATTTCCCAGATCTCTCAGATGCTTAAGGGTCGCAAGCAGCTTGTCATTATCCCTCTGGTGAAGACCGATGCTGGGTTCGTCAAGTATGTAGCAGACACCTACAAGTCCAGAGCCTATCTGCGTTGCGAGTCTTATACGCTGAGCCTCTCCTCCGGAAAGCGATGCTGTAGCTCTCGAAAGAGTCAGATAATCAAGACCGACATCCATTAAGAAGCCCACTCTTGCCCTGATCTCTTTTAAGACCTGCTTACCTATGATCTGCTGATTCTGGGTCAGCTCAAGGTTGTTAAGATATTCATACAGCGTTCCGACAGACATTGATGTTATATCATAGATATTCTTGTCATTTATCGTTACGGCTAAAGCCTCCGGCTTTAATCTCTTTCCGTTACAGGTCTCGCATGGTGATATGTGCATATAGCCTTCATATTCCTGCTTCATCGTTTCCGATGCGGTCTCGCGGTAGCGCTGCATCATGTTTTTGATAAGACCTTCAAAGGTGATCGGGTATACGCCTTCTCCTCTCTGGCCTTTGTAATGAACCTTTACTTCCTTAGTATTCTTTCCGTATATGATCAGATCCTGAACGTCCTGTGAAAGCTTTTCAAAAGGTGTATCAAGTGAAAACTTATATTCCCTTGCAAGAGCACTGAGAACCGCATAGGTAAAGCTTCCTTCGGAATTTGATGACTGCCAACCCATGCACGATATCGCGCCTTCATGTATCGAAAGGCTTCTGTCTGGTATCAGAAGATCGGGAGAAAACTCCATTGTATATCCAAGTCCGAAACATGCGGGACATGCACCGTAGGGATTGTTGAACGAAAAACTTCTTGGCTCTATCTCCTGAACGCTTATTCCGCAGTCGGGACATGCAAGGCTCTCTGAAAACTGCAAAGTCTCGCCGTCAACTATGCTTATCTCGAGAAGTCCTTCAGCCAGTCCGAGTGCTGTCTCCACGGAATCGGTCAGTCTCGTCTCCATGCCTTCCTTGATCGAAAGACGGTCAACAACTATCTCTATCGTATGCTTAATGTTCTTATCAAGCTTTATCTCTTCACTAAGATCATAGAGACTTCCGTCTACCCTTACTCTGGCAAAGCCGTTCTTTCTTGCTCTCTCAATCACCTTGGCATGCTCACCCTTTTTTCCTCTTACAACGGGTGCCATTACCATGAATCTCGTGCCTTCGGGATTCTGCATGATTATATCGACCATCTGGTCAACAGTCTGTCTTTCTATCTTCTTTCCGCAGTTAGGACAGTGAGGTATACCGATACGTGCAAACAAAAGTCTGAAGTGATCGTATATCTCCGTAACCGTACCGACAGTAGATCTGGGATTTCTGTTGGTTGATTTCTGATCGATGGAAATAGCGGGAGAGAGTCCCTCTATCATCTCAACCTGAGGCTTTTCCATCTGTCCCAGAAACTGCCTTGCATATGAAGATATCGATTCCATATATCTTCTCTGTCCTTCGGCATATATCGTATCAAACGCAAGTGATGACTTGCCTGATCCAGAAAGTCCGGTCAGCACCACAAATTTATCTCTGGGTATATCAACATTTATATCCTTGAGATTGTGTTCTCTTGCTCCTCTTATGCGTATATAGTCCTTGGCGGATATCTTTACCGCCGTGTCAGTTGTTTTATTCATTCCAGGTCATCCAGCGCTTTCTTAAGTTCTATCATCTTGTCTCTAAGCTCGGCCGCTGTTTCAAAATCAAGTTCGGCCGCAGCCTTTTTCATCTGCTTCTCTATCTTTTCTATGAGTTTGACAAGCTCATCCCTGCTCATTGATTCGGGATCCTTTTCAAATCTCATCTGTTCCTGCTCTATCTGTTTGGTTATGCTTATAAGATCCCTTACAGCCTTCTGTATCGTCTGAGGGGTTATGCCGTGCTCCTCATTATACTTCATCTGAATGGCACGTCTTCTGTTTGTCTCATCTATAGCCTCACGCATGGAATCAGTCATGGTGTCGGCATACATTATAACATGTCCCTCGCTGTTTCGCGCAGCTCTTCCTATGGTCTGTATAAGTGAAGTCTTTGATCTTAAAAATCCTTCCTTGTCAGCATCCAGTATCGCCACAAGGGTTATCTCCGGTATGTCAAGACCTTCTCTTAAAAGGTTGATGCCGACCAAGACATCAAAGACATCCAGTCTCATATCCCTTATGATCTGAGCTCTCTCAAGCGTATCCACATCGGCATGGAGATATCTTACCCTTATACCGACATCCTTGAGATAATCCGTCAGATCTTCAGCCATACGCTTTGTGAGGGTAGTTATCATGACCTTGTGATTATTCTTTGTTTCCTTTTTGATCTCACTGAGCAGATCGTCTATCTGACCCTCGACGGAACGGACACTTACCTCGGGATCCAGGAGTCCTGTAGGTCTTATGATCTGTTCTGTACGCAGAAGCTCATGCTCATCCTCATAAGTGTTCGGTGTTGCCGATACGAACAGCATCTGATCTATCTTGTCTTCAAACTCGCCAAAGTTAAGCGGCCTGTTATCCAAAGCGGAAGGCAGTCTGAAGCCGTAGTCAACAAGGACTCTCTTTCGTGATCTGTCACCCGCATACATTCCTCCTATCTGCGGAATGGTTATATGTGATTCATCTATGATGATCAGAAAATCATCATCAAAATAATCCATAAGACAAAGAGGTGTCGCTCCCGCAGGGAGATTGTTTAACGGAGCGGAATAGTTTTCTATTCCGGAACAGAATCCCGTTTCTCTTAGCATCTCAAGATCAAAATTCGTTCTTTCCGCTATACGCTGAGCTTCTATGAGCTTATCCTCGGACTTAAAATATCTTATACGCTCCTTAAGCTCCTCTTCTATCCTGTCACAGCCTTTCAGAATCTTTTCTCTTGGTATCACATAGTGAGAGGCCGGGAATATTGCCACATGATCGAGTGTGGATTTCATCTTTCCGCTCAGAGGATCGACTAAGGATATCCTGTCTATCTCATCTCCGAAGAATTCAACCCTTATAAGATCATCTCCGCCCTGGGCCGGATATATCTCGATCAGGTCGCCTCTTACTCTGAATGTAGCTCTTTCGATGTCCATCTCATTCCTGTCATACTGGATGGCAATGAGCTCACGTATGACATCGTCCCTCTCCTTGTTCATTCCGGGACGAAGGGATACTATCATCTCATGATATTCGTCGGGGCTTCCGAGTCCGTATATGCAGCTTACGGATGCGACAACTATGACATCCCTTCTCTCTGAAAGAGATGCGGTTGCTGACAGTCTGAGCTTTTCTATCTCGTCATTTATCGAAGAATCCTTTGCGATATAAGTATCTGAAGACGGAACATATGCTTCCGGCTGGTAATAATCGTAATAGGATACAAAATACTCCACCGCGTTTTCCGGGAAGAATTCCTTCATTTCACCGTAGAGCTGTCCTGCGAGAGTTTTGTTATGGGATATGATCAGAGTCGGCTTGTTGAGCGCGGCTATGACATTTGCCATGGTGAATGTCTTGCCTGATCCCGTAACGCCAAGTAAGGTCTCAAACTGGTTGCCCTGTTTGAAACCTTCAACTAATTCCCTTATTGCCTGAGGCTGGTCGCCTGTAGGCTTGTATTCTGAATGTAATTTAAAGTCCATCTGCTTACCTGATCCGTATTCCAATTATACAGAATATATACCTTAATCGCAAAATATGGAATAGCCTATTTTATAGCTCGACGAAAGAACAGTCATTGAAGGCGGCAAAATTCTTTAATGTATGCTTAAGAGCCTCATCAAGTTTTTTGCTCTGGCGAACGCCTTCTTCCCACCAGAGTCCCTTTAGCTTAAGTATGCCCAGCTTTCTGTCGGGAACAGCTTCTATCCTGCCGACAAATCTTTCTCCGTATATGATCGGTAATGTATAGTATCCGTATTTTCGCTTTGTTGCGGGAGTGTATATCTCCCAAGCGTATTTAAAATCCCATAGAGAATATATCAGTGCCTTATCCCACAAAAGAGGATCAAGAGGAGCGATAAAAGACATTCTCGGCTTAAGATTGGCTTCACCTGAAATGATCTGTTTCATCTGTTTCTCATCTTCTGCCCGATAAAAAAATGTCTGCTTTATGCCCTCAACCGTAACAGGGCATATGCTGCCGGTCTGTGTAAGATCTGAGAGGACTTCTTTTCGTTTCGATGCATTAATATCGATTCCCAGAAAAGCCGTTGAATTCTTATCCCATAAAAGTCCTACCGCACCGATACGCCTTAGCACCCGCCATCTGATAAACTCCTCTTCGTCCTTGCACGGATTGTCTGCATTCAGGATCAAGGCATCTATATATCTGTCTGCAAGGTCATAATACTTCCTGCTTCCGTTCTTATGATGGATTATCAGTTCTCCGTCGGTATACAGCTGCTCCAGGACTGATCTGGCAGCCTGGGATTTCTTATCCCAGTTACCGCTCCAGTGCATTGATGAGTGCCAGTAGATCTCTCCTTTTATCGGAAGCGTGTCGCTGCATACGGGACCGTTTTCCTTTATATATTCAATCGCCTGCTTTTTAAGTTTTTTAAGACCTTCAAAAGTCGCACCCAGATCTTTGCTTCTTTCCCTGTAGCCTTTAAAATACGGCCAGTCTTTTACCGGCCAAATCGATAGCTCCTTATCGGCATAATCGACAAGTCTTCTGTCCTTGTACAGAAGATCAAACAGCATGGACTTCCTAAATCCCTTTACACGGGACTGCAGAGTAAGCTCTGCATTCTTTCCGCATACATCAACCGGATCGAACTGTATGCATCCTGCTTTGCATACATACTCATATGCTCCTTCCTTTCCGATAAAGCGATACGGGCCTATCAGTCCCTGCTTTGACAGGATGAACTGTCTTGCCTGGTCTCTTGTGATCGTTAACATTCTATATTACCTTTATATCTTTCAAGCAATTCATGTGAATACTCTTTTTTCATATCCGATTCGCGAACGATCTTCCATAGTGATGCGGCAGCCTTCAGTCTTTCCTTGTAGATTTTGGTCGCATCATCTTTACAGAAATCCTTTACAAATCTGTTCCACTGCAGGGCGGATGCGTCATACTTTGCGTATGTCTTTTTGCCATAGTAGATATCCAGCAGATCTCCCAGTGTGAATGATCTGTCATCTCTTTCCTTTACAGCCTTGACTGTAGCGACCATATCCACATTGAATTTAAAATGCTCTACACCTGTCTGATCTGAAAAGAACTCTCTGAATCTGTTACCGAAAGTAAAACCGCACTCGATAAGCCCGGTTTCTTTTGTCAGTATATTATTCCTGCCCGTAACTTGCGGCTTTTTTCTTTTAACCGGAAGTATCTTTTCTCCGTTAAAGTATGCCTCTATGACTCTGTTTAATTCGATCTTGCTCAAGTCACTTCTAAGTCCCAGGCTTTTACATATCTTTATGAGTTCCTCCCTGTACCAGTAGTATCTTGAGAACTCTTCATAACTCTTTATCTGGTCAAATTCGGGTCTATCCATTCTCGCTCCTTACAGATCAAACAGTGAGATCTGTGAATATGTATCAGGCAGAGTATTCATATAGTTAAAGCACTCATCCGGCTTATACATGATGCCGTTTTGAATGCACATGTCTCTAAACAGCTTCATCAGATTTTTGGAATCTGGGCTTGGAAGTTCATATGCATTCCCATATTTCTCAATATACTTTTGCTTAAGTCCGGGGAAGTGTTTATCCAGTGCATCATAATAGTACTCCCTGTCGCCTTCTCTTAAAGTAAGCCCCATACCAAAACATATGATGCCTTTGACATTTACTCTTGCACATTCATTTATTATTTCTGTTATATTCTCTTTTGTGTCATTGATATAAGGCAGGATGGGTGAAAGCCATACGACAGTTGGTATGCCTCTTTCATTCATCTTTTCAAGGACCTCTATCCTTCTTTTCGTATTGCATACATTCGGTTCGATAATGGAACACAGCCTGTCATCAAATGTCGTAAGAGTAATTTGTACCACGCATTTGGCATTTTTGTTTATCTCATCCAGAAGATCCATATCCTGCAATATCCGGTCTGACTTGGTCTGGATAGCTACACCGAATCCGTACTTGTTTATGATCTCAAGACACTTTCTTGTCAAGCGAAGCTCTTCTTCGCAGTGCATGTACGGATCAGACATAGAGCCCGTACCGATCATGCTTCTGTTTCTTTTAGACTTTAATGCCTTCTCAAGAAGCTCAGGTGCATTCTGCTTGACTTCTATGTCTTCAAAAGGATGCGTGAACCTGTAGCACCTGCTCCTGCTGTCACAGTATATACATCCGTGAGTACAGCCCCTGTATATGTTCATTCCATAGCGTCCGCCGTTTGCGGTCAGTATGCCTTTTGCCTCTACGAAATGCATGTTCTCTCCTATCCGTTCACCTGTTTTAAGAATCTCTTGTCATTCATTTGCTCGTTTGTCACATATTTACCGTCCTGAAAGAAGGCGTAGTTTGTAACAGGAGTCGGTGCATTCTGTGCCTTTTGTTTTGTATCCAGCTTTATCGCTTTAAACCTGATCCCGTTATCCTTTGCTGTTTTCTCAAGTACCGGTACATACTTAGCATTAAAAGGACACTGGTTCGTATAGTAAAGAACATATCCCATCTCATCGGTGTGGGGATGCTTTGCACATTCCTTAAACTTTGGAATTCCTGCATCGTCACCAAAAGGCAGATACCACAGCTGAATACCGTTGTCTGATTCATCACATACCTTAAATCCTTTGTGTTCCAGAAACTTCGGATCTGAAAGGAACGGTTTCTTTTTTGATGCAGAAAGTATGCAGATGCCCGATCTGTTCTTTTCCCTGCTGTCTTTGATACAGGCATTTAAAAGATCAGTCGAATAGCCGTGTCCCTTAAACGAACCCGATACCCACAGACAGTCTATATACATATATCCGTCTGCCTCTATAGGTACCCAGGCATTTTCAGCAGGTATGTATTCTATGAAGCATTTGCCTCTCTCTTCACTCTTTAGAAATACGAGTCCCTCGTCAAATCTCTCTGAAAGCCATGCTTTCTTTGATGAGACCTGAACATCGTTATTGTTTGCTATGGCACAGCATATGTGCTCCTTTTCAATATTTTCCTTTGTAACTCTTATATATTCCATGTGCTAGCCTCTCTGTCTTATCGGATGTCTTATAACAGTCCTTAGTTTATCGCCAGATACCTTTCTTGCATCTGAAAGGTATATTTCATGATGAAGTCTTTTATCCGAAAGGTCATTTTCATATCCGTTTTCTTTTATATAATCATCCATCATTCTGACAGTCTCTGGTTCGTCATCGTATGATCCGATATGCATGCACTGAACACAAAGCCCTTCATCAACAGTCAGAAACTCAACGCTTGAAAAGTCCTGCTTCTTCTTTTTTGTCGCTTCCTTTACTGCCCAGTCAAAATCATCCCTTGTCACAAAATCAGGAAGCCTGATCACTGATATCCAGTTAAAATCCTCTTTATGCTCATAATCGATACTGTCTGATTTTTCCTGCCACCAGAAGCCCTCAAGCGGCGGTACCACGTAGTCAAAGTACCCTTCTATCCTGTGATCGGATTTTTTGCTCATCTTTATCGTAAATGCGATCGCATAGAGAAGGCCAATCGCTTTTTTATAATCTCCGCCTTCGATGTTCGGATCACCGCTTCCTCTGACTGCTATGTAATTCATACTCGGTATGGTAACGATCTGAGGTCTGTCCTTAGGCAGATAGAATTCCTTATACTCTTTCTTAAAATCAAAAGCCATATATCACCCCTTGAGTCTTTTTACTCTCTCATCCACGGTTTTCATAAACTCTTCGTCAGTCATATTTGGATCTTTTGTATTCAGTATAAGATCACAGGGAAGATCCTTGCATTCACCGCAGGAGAAAAATCCGTTCTTTATCCTGCAGCAATGGTATATCTGGCATTCCTTTCCTTTAAGAGCATGGAAGACCTTACCGCATAGAGCATTACACCCCTGGCACATTTTTCCGAAACAGTAGCATGTGCTGCAGTCCATGCCGCAGCAGCTTATAGGATCGTTTTCTGCCTGCTCGAGTATTTCCTTTTGTTTCTTCTTGGTGAGAGATGAAAATACGACCTGGTAGGCACTGTCGAGCATGTTTTCAAGAACTTCTCCCGGCACTTCTCCGTCTGCCTTTACAGAGTTCCAGTGGATCTTGTTCATGTAGTAGCCAGGGATTATATCATCATATTCCTTTCTGAGCGCTTCACCCTGCAACGGCTCAAGCTTTAAAGTTATATAAACCGGCTTGTCATCGTCGTCCATGCAGATCGCCGCAAACATCTTTTCTCCGATGTGATATCTGATCCAGTTCCATTCTTCCTGATGATCCTTTGTCACACCTTTCTTTGACATAAGGTATTCATCTATCCATGCATATTTCATCTCTTTATCCCTTTCCGTACATGCTTGTCATCTTATTCAATAATTCGCTTATCTTTTTTCTTACACTGACAGGTTCTATCAATTCCGCCCTGTCACCGAAAGTCATTATCCATCCGATAAGATTCTCTTCATCCGTATGCTCGATCTCTAAAAGAAGTCTTCCGTCCTCCTCTTCCTTGTAACAGTCAGGACCGTATTCTTCGATAAGACGCCATTTGACATCGGGAGCAAACAGAGCCTTGACTTTTATTCTTTCCGGAAATACACCTGTTGAACTGAAATCCGGTGCAGGTATTGTTCTGCACTCAAATTCCTTTGCAGTCTCCTTAAGCTTATCCATGCGGTTTAGCTTGAACATCCTGAAATCTTTTCTTTTAAGACACCATCCCCACACATACCAGCTGGTCCATTTGAACACGATGTAATATGGTTCGATCGTCCTTATGCTGTCACCGGAGGGAGCATAGTAGTTGAATGTGATAAGATGTCTGTTTTCGATCGCATCCTGGATCGTTTCGATCTTTGGCGCCAATGTATCCTTGTACCAGGATGCAAGATCTATCAGTATGGAGTCCCTTCCGCTTATAAGCTCGCTCGATCCGGACTGTATCTTCTCCATAAGCTGACCGTAGTAGCTGCTGCCTCCCACGCTGTCCAGACTTCTTAAACCCGCAAGGATCATTCTCATATCCTTGGATGTGAGCAGAGTCCTGTCCATGCGATAACCGCTCATTATGCTGACTCCGCCGCCTATCCCCTGTGATGAAGTCAGAGGGATGCCCGCTTTTGACAGATCCTCCATATCACGGATGATAGTCCTTCTGGATACTTCAAATCTGTCTGCCAGTTCCTGTTCAGTGATCTTTTCTTCCTGAAGCAATATTGATAATATTCCGATCAGCCTGTCTATCTTCATATCTCTCACACTCTGTTTATATACTAACACGTTAAATGTGACATCTGTATGTCACATTTATTATATCATTTTTTGCAATAAAAAAGGACCTCATCTGATATGTACCCTCTTTACTGGACAACCAGTAAGGAGGGTATTTTTATGCGTTATAGTTATGAATTTAAAAGAAAATGTGTTGAGATGTATTATCGTGGAGAATATCCAGAAACTCCCGAAGGAATAGGACTAAAACGATTTCACCAAAAGATACGTGAATGGGTAAAGATTGAAGAAACCTGTGGTCCTGACGCATTAAAGCATAATAGTCAAAATAAAGATTGGACTCCAGAGGAACGCTATGCATTGGTTGCTCGTGTTATGGCTGGAGACTCAATAAGCTCTGTAGCTATTTCAGCTGGCATTAATAGTGGTCAACTTTCTCAATGGGTTCGCAAATATAGGATTTACAGTTATAATGGTCTTATTCCAAAGAAGAAAGGTCGTAAATCAAAAAATCCGGATATGAAAAAAGTAGGAACCAGAAAGCCTCCAAAGCCTAATGAATCTGAGTACGAAGAATTAATCAGGCTAAGAGCTGAAAATGAATTAATGAGGGCTGAAATTGAAGTAATAAAAAAAGAGATCGCCTTGAGAGAAGAAAAGGAAGCTGCGCGACTCAAGGCGAAAAAGCAGCAATCATCAAAGAACTCCGAGAAGAAGGACACCAATTAAAGTATCTTCTTAAAGCTATGCATTTACCAAAGTCCACCTACTACTATGAAATTAGTAAAACCGATGTTGTTGCAGAAAGAAACATTGAACTACTTGATGAAATAAGGACGATTTTTGAACAAAACAAACGTAGATATGGTGTTAGACGTGTTCATCAGGAATTAGTTAACAGAGGTTTTAACGTTAACCACAAACGTGTACAACGTCTCATGCATAAAGAAGGCTTATTAGGAAAAAGACCTAAGGAGAAATATCACTCTTATAAGGGTGAAATAGGAAAGATTGCTGATAATGTAATTAATCGTGACTTTAAAACAACAGCACCTTTGCAGAAGTGGACTACAGATGTATCACAGTTTAACTTTTCCTGGGGCAAATGTTATATTTCTCCTATTCTAGATATGAACACAAATGAGATCATTTCTTATGATCTTTCATTGCATCCAACTTTAGACCAAGTTAAAAGAATGCTAGGAAAAGCATTTGAAAAATTCCCCAATGTAAATGGGGTAATCTTTCATTCTGATCAAGGTTGGCAGTACCAGCATGCTTATTATATAAAAGAGTTAAAGAAGCATGGGATTATTCAATCTATGTCGAGGAAAGGTAACTGTTACGATAATTGTATAATGGAAACATTCTTTGGAAGAATGAAAAACGAAATGTATTATGGATATGAAAAAGAGTATTCATCCTTTGAAGAGTTCAGTATAGCGGTTGAGGAATATATAGATTACTATAATAACAAAAGAATCCAGGCAAAAACAAAATGGATGCCACCTGTACAATACAGGATAGCATCCATGTGTTAAGCCTAGTTCATAAATATGTGTCCAGGATTCTGGGTACATATCAAGCCGGCGTCCTTTGTTATTTCTAATATTATGCTCCGAGGTAGGTCATTACCTGTTCGAGCATCTCGCAGAAGCTTTCGATAGCTATCTCACGTGTTCTTCCGCTTATCGGGAAGAATTCTCTGTTTGATATCATCTCCTTGAGTCTTCTAAGTTCTGATATATCCTTCATATAGAACTGATTGATCGTAGCTCTGTCATATACTACGAGGAATGCCTTCTTGATCTTGTAGATATCCTCAAGACTGCTCTTTCTTAACAGCTCAACTATCCTGTCGATAGATATGAACTCGGTAAATGATCTGTGCTCGATGTAGTAATCCTTCTTGTCTGTACAGTTCTCCATGAACTTGTCTGCAGTCTCGTACTTGTTGTTATCAACCGCTGCAGCTATGTTGATCTCACGGTTCTTCTCATCAATACGTGCTTCGATCGGTCCGTAGATCTCCATGTAGAGCTTTCTTTCAGCCTCTGACACGAAGGTTCTGGGCATCTTGCCTATCTCCTGGCACTCTGTTGCCTGGTCGATAAGATCAAGCATTGTCTTCTGGACATCCTTGATATCTCTGTTATAGAGCTTCATCCTGTCAAGATAGATCAAAAGATCGATGATGTTCTGATAATCCATGTATGAGTATTTGCCTTCTTTAAGCTCGTTTGTGAGCTTGTTTGTAAGAAGTTCAACCTCGTCATCGGATTTGATCCTCCAGTCCTGAAGTTCTCCGAGAGCCTTACCTGTTGATTTGATCTTTTTGTTTCTGAGGCTTTCCTGTTCCTCAAGATTTATTACCTGCTTAGCAGACTGATTGAATGCCTGATCATCCCAGAATGTCTTTGTTATCCACTCATCAATGAATCTGTGTCGCATTATATGCTCGTTTTCCTTGCCTTCAAAAACGATGTAGTCAACATTTAATCCGGAATTCCAGGGAGCGAGCTTCTTGTTCTTTCCGATAGCTCCTGAAAGCCAGATGCTGTACTGAAGGAAAGAATCAACAACATTTTCGTACAGCTTTGCATTGCCGTAGTACTCTTTCGTCTTCTTGTAGATCTCGTTGTACTTGTCGATCCAGCGAAGGAAGATACGAAGGTTTCTGTTGTCTGTCTGCATGAAGCTGTTCTCTATCCTGTCGATATGATCAAGAAGGAACTTTCTGTATGTCTCATCCTTTACATATGCAGCCGTACCAACGGAAGGGTCTCCGTTTATTACTTCAAGGATGGTCTCCTTAAGGCTCGGATAGTAGGGAAGTGTCTTTCCTACGACCTTTTCTCTTATGTCCTTGTATACATAGTTTACTGAGTATACATTCTCATTTAACTTCTTAAGATCATCTACGCTTATAGAAGAGATATCCTTCTTCTTTGCAGCCTTGGCATCAGCGCTTTCGCTTTCGCCAAGAAGTGACTTGCCTCCGATAAGAAGCGACAGATACTTAAGCTCGAGATTGCTGTTTGTATATATCTTTCCGATATTTTCCTCATCGGCAAGGATGATAACCTTGCATCCGCAATGCTCGATAAGGTTGTCTATGAAACCGAGTACCTCGTCAACGGGTATCGTACATCTCTCCAGGTCATCGAAGCATATGACAAAGTTCTTTACCTTTGAAAGCTCTTTCATGGTGCTGACCTTGCTCATATCCATGTTTACCATATCGTTTATGGATACCGATACAGCCTTGCTGGCAATCGCAAGCATTCCGTTTGCGGCATTTAATGCTTCCTTTGTTCCATTGCTCTTCTTCCACTTAAGATGCAGCATGAAATTTGTCATCAGCTGTTTTGCGAGTGCATCGATCGTCGCAATACCGTAAAGAGAAATATAAACATTCTCCTTAGGCGCTCCGTCAACAACCGCTGTTGTTACCGCGTCTACCAGATGATGCTCATACAGATATGTCTTACCTGAGCCCCAGGGGCTGTCGATAAGTATCGCGTACTGAGCCATGTCATCTCTTACATAATCCCTCACACACCTAATGATCTCTTCTCGTGTCATTTGCTATTTCCTCCACCTTTAATTATTTGCCATTCTCTCATATATTTCATCGAGCCATTCTCTGTTTAGCTCGGTGTTGTTTAATATCGTGACCCTGTCAGGTCTTGTCGATGCAGCTCTCATCCAAATCTGAGCAAAGAGCTCCTTGTCTATGCCGTAGCTTTCAGGATTAAGATCGAGTCCGTATGATCTGCATACCTCAAGCATCTTCATATCGTCTCGTCCCTGGAAGTTCGCGGCTCCGACCGTTCCGAGTGCGACCGCAAGTCCGTGGCTTATCTTTATATCGGGATAGTATTCCTCCAAAGCATGACAGAACAGATGCTCGCTTCCGCTGCAGGGTCTTGATGAACCCGCTATCTCCA
>JAEEUS010000048.1 GCA_016290615.1 Lachnospiraceae bacterium
AATAAGGTCATCGACAAAAACGAAGAAGATTATGATTGAGGTTCTGGTAGAATCTATTATAACGAAAAAACCAAGAAATGATGCAGATCATTATAGATTTCAAGTAAGGGCAGAAAATGAACGAGAAATATTATATCTCATTTGTAGATACAGAGAACGTTTCATATGAAGCTATAAGAGGTATCAAAGAAATCCAAAGGATGTATGCGGATCATAAGGATGCCGGTGTTCATTGCTATGGCATAGAAGATTTTAAGAGTCCAAATTCTAGAGGTTGGAAAGAAAAAGCCGAACGTCTTGGACGAGTATACTGGCATAATGTTGAGGAACCCAGGGAAAAGAACACTGTGGATAAAAAGATAAAGCAGGGGATAGATACAATCCTTGGCAATCCGAGAAATGATCGTATAAATGTATGGATCATAGCTACATCTGATGGTGATTTTTTATCTGCGATCAATAAGATAAAAGAACGTGATAATAACATTGTTATAGGCATAGGATCTTCTGATCCATCTGAAAGACTAAAAAGAGCTTGTGATAAGTATTATAAACAAGAGGGGATTTATAGATTCTTTCAGATAAGATAACAAGGGATAACACTTTGTTTCTTATCTTAGCCCCTGTAATTCTTTTATGGACTCAAAACACATCTTTGATATCATATTTGTATACCTACAAACATTCTTTTTACAAGAGCATAATCTCAGACTCTCAATTATAGTTTTCCAATAATGTTACATATCTTTAAATACCAGTAAATATCTGCTAATGGCATGATATAGAGCATACATTTATTTCTGAGATAAAAAGGGACTGGGAATCAGATAATGTGCGTTGAAAGACACCATGTTTGCTGAACAGCATTTTCTATAAGTATTCTTCAAACTCATCCCTGATGGTAAGAACAGCGCTAGTTGTAGATAATGCACAAAAATCAGTTTTGATTTTTGACATGGTCTGCATTTCGTGCTCGAATTTCTGCATTTCGTGCAATAATCTCATGTTTTGAGGTTTTGTATGATAAGATATTGTAGAAAGCGGATCATACGATCTATCATAGAAATGATGAGGGTAAATAAAGTCTGAGCAGGGAGGATATTTTATGAGCACATATAACAATGGAGGGCGGAAAACAAATAATAGACGGAGCATATTGATGTTATTTTATGCGATGATTGCAATCGTCTGCTTATCAGTCATACCAATGATACCGGCATGGGCAGCTCCGTTTGCGGATTCCACGCCTTCGGATGGAAACTTTTACAGGATAACAGCCGGAGAAACTGTCAACATGGATGTTTTCACTATTGATCGTAATACGTACAAAGTGATAGTCGAAGTTGAGAAAGGGAATGAAGTAAATCCGCAAGGAGTGGTTTTTTCTGTGTCAGAGGGTCAGATACAGCCTGACAACACATGTAAACGTACTGTATCCGTCACGATATCTGAACCTGGCGAATATATAGTATGTATTAAGGCATATTTAGCTGATCCAAATATTATATTACAAACCAGAATGCCTCGTATCATAGTATCAGCAGCTCAGCATTCAATAACAGTGACAAATGATACACATACACATTCATATTCGTGGGTAGTGACTAAATCGCCCACAGCAACAGAAGATGGTGAAGAACAATACAAATGCTCATGCGGTGATGTTGCTCAGACAAGAACGTTATCATCTTTCTCGGCATTTGAAGATGAGATCATTGAGCAGATAAAGAATGCTCCGGCGAACGGTGTAGTAACGATAGATATGAAAACATGGAACTCTTTAGGAAAAGCTGTCAGAGATGCACTTGTAGCAAGACCGGATGTCACATTGAAATTATCTTTCAGATCTGAAGGCTATAAAGGACAGCAACTCAAGGTGACGATACCTACAGGAATAGACAGAAGCAAGTTCTGGGATGAAAACGGATGGCTGGGGCTTTGCAGATTAGGATCCACACTCGGATACGACCAGTAATAATATACTCAAACATATATAGATCATATATTGGAGGCAAAGGGAAAATGAGAAAGAGATTAATGAACATATCAAAAAGATGTATGGTAGCCATCATGAGTGCTGCGTTTATCATGTCATCTGTAACTGTATCAATGGCATTCCCAGTTGGGGTGTATGCCGAGGAATTACCGGATAACCCTTTAGGAACAACCAAAGATAAGATAAATATAGGCGATACAATGGAATATAACTATGGAACAGTAAATGAGAACAACGGTACCATAGATAATAATATTGGTATAGTGACGTTGAATCGCTCAACAATAGATGTAAACGAGGGAAGAGTTGGGGAGAATTGGTTTAGATTAAAAACAAACGAGGGATCAGTTGACAATAATGGTGCTATTTTAGGAACGAACTATGGAACAATTGGTGTTAATGATTCCGAGGCAAACGTGGGTATTAATTATGGAACAGTAAGTCATAATCAGGGAGAAATAGGTAGTAACTTTGACGGTACAGTTACAAATGAAGGAGAAGGACATATACTTAATCAGTATTATTCAGTCACGTTATCTAATACAAGCAATATGACCGCAGAATATGGAACCGGCTTCACAGAACAGACAGTTGATAAAGCGGGTAATAAAAAACAGTTCATTCAGGTTAAAGAAGATGGACAAGAGCGCGGTGATGACGCATCTGGACTGATAACCATATCACCTAAAGAAAATTATAAGATCACGGGACATGATACAGAAGAAGTAACTCAGAGCTCAGATAGTACATTCTATTATGAGTTGAGAGAAGATGGTGGAAAATATTATCTGACCATAATCAATCCGACAAAGGCTCTGACCATAGATCCGACAACTCTCGGTCTGGTGATCAGCAGAATTCAGAATAAAGAAAATGTAAGCATAGCTAACGTAATATTTGAAGATCTTGTTTATACATATGACTCAACAAACGATGGCGATCAGTCAGAGCCATCAGGTAATGTAACACCTGTTATTATGAACACCACTGAAAGGATGTTCGCAGGAAAGAATACTTATCTTCATAATGGTGTGTATGAGATGTATTACAGGAGTCAGTCTAATCTGACATGGAAGGAATTTGATCTGCTCTGCTCCACAGACAGTAATATTCCAAAGAACTGCTACTTTACCATTGGCGGCAGATTATATGTCCTTCATATACCTGCGATAGATACTGGATCGGAAACGTATAAGTCCTGTCTTGATGAGTTAAAGAAAAGGCCGAATGGCTTAGAAGGTCCTGCAAAGATCGCTGAAATATTTAATAGTCTGGGTGTTACCTGTATTGATCTGACTGCTAATCAGCCTGAAGCTAAAGAGACGAGGATAGCTTCTACAGATAATCGATCAGCTGTAAATCCATTTGGCGCAAATACAATGGATCAGATTGTAACACAGGCGACCGCTGCTAATGAATTAGAGATAAGGATTGAAATATCTAGTTTACCTGCAACCGGTGGGGAAGTGAGCGTGCCAGACCTTGCACAGACAGGACTTTCTAAAAACGTTGTGGATGCAATCATTGAAAAGAATGCACCGATCATGCTTATATATACTACAGGCGGAATAAAATATCAGATGGAGATCCCTGCAGGGTTCAACCTTATGACATTGAGTAATGAAAACGGCGGGATTGATTTTGCAACGCTGCGTGATGAATTCGACTCAAGAATTGTAGTACAATCGTAAAGGGAAGCTTTTTGATCATATTATGAACCAAAGAAGTAATCGGTCGGGGCATCAGTAACCTTTGCGGCACTGAATGCAATTCATGAACATTCTGATCGTAGTCAGATTTAGACCGGTAAACTAACCTTATACTTATGAAAACTCTTTTTCATAAAACATCAAGTATATAAGAGGACACAAAACGTGCCCTCTTATTTTTTTTGTGATCAACCAAGCTCTAATGAAAGAGCATAATAGTCACTATCTATGCGTATAAGGAAACGGAAAACATCAGACCTGAGTGTTCCCGTATGATTGATCATAAAGCGCTCATCATTATCGATCCTGCAAACAGAATCATCATCGCATCTTATCTTAAAATGATCCCTATGCATGGTTATCGAACGAACTCTTTTAGTACTGACAGTCTTAAGAGACAGATCCGTATAATGAGACAACGTGATATAAACGTGCTCTTTTTCAAATCTTTCATCAATTAATGCTGCAGAGTTAAACTCATTAACAAAATCAGCAAACGGATCGAAACTGTGTACTTTTACATAGCTTTCGATCACATCATCGATGTTGGTATCCATGAATATTTTTGTGATACCGATATAGGTATCGCAGATCTTTTTAAGGGAGGAGTACTTTTCACTTTCCATTTGCTTATCGCCATAAAGCATCTCATGTCTGTGACATATGTGTCATGTTAATATTTGCTGTAAATATGCGTGTTTACATGCTCTGCTTCAGTGTGAATCTGATGTAATAATGAAATGTTTTATCAAAGAAACCACCTTTATAAGCAGTTTTGACTGTATAAGTCAAATCGCTGAAAGTGTCCTTTAGCATGCCACATAGTTAAGATATGCTATCACCTCTCCCGCTTTATCATTCATTTCTGCTCTGCTTACCTTGATCCTTTCATTAACATATGAGACGCTCTTGTCTATTTCCTCAGCTATCTGTTCTATAGTCAGTCCGCTGTTTCTTAAATTGATGATCTGTCTTACATCATCAGGAAAGAGGATAAGGACCTTGTTATAAAGGCATACGGCTGTCTTTAGAGCGATCAACAGCCTGATCTCCTTGGGATTGTCTTTGCTTATCTTCTTTATATCCTCATATCCGGTATCATCGTTTATTATCCTGTTGCATTCCATCTGTCTGATCGCCATATTTGCCGTAATGTCTGAGTGATTTCCACTGTTTTGTACTCTCTCATTATCGGTATGACTGGTCACAAGACCTGCTTTATTAAATATGATGACTTCGTTTAATGTATTTATCCTCTTATAATATTCCATTAGATATTCACGAGGATGATTTATAAATTCCATCAGCAGTTCTGCATCGTTCATCTCGATGAGTCTGTCGACGTTCAATCTGAAATTTCTAACACTTCTTCTCATTTTTGTTACCTCTTGCAATTAAAACTAAAAAGGCCGGAAACAGAATATCCCTACATATTCTATCTCCGGCTTTGTCTCACTTTCAGGACCAGCTCGTCCAAGATCTTATTCAATTTAATTCTCCTTCTTATACGGATGGCTTTTGCCACCTCGCTCTCATTCAAATCACCATAGCCTATCTTCGAAAGATGCTTTCCAGAAAGGCTTCCATTCTCATTCGGTCCTCCTGCTTTCCGTGTCTTGATACGATCTCTATTGAACCGTCGTCACAGGAAGCTATCGTGCAGACCAAAAGGTTTTTGTGCGGTGTTCGAATCTCGATCTCATTTGTACCTGCCTTTGCCAGTTTCATGTCACCTCCTTTCCAAAACCGTTTTTATACATATGTCTGTTTAGCTTAGTGATATTATATCGAATGCATGTTCGATTGTAAATAGGAATTTTTAACAAATCAAAGAATTGTTTTCATGTATGAAAAATGTATGAAAAACATACAAAAATCGCATTTTAAATACATTTTTATCGATATATTTCTCTGCTATAGTACTGATAAGCAACGATGTCTTGTTCGAAAAAATTTTTTTAAGGAGTTATCAAATGAAGAGCAAAACCGTATATGAGAAAAAAGAAATTATTAAACATATCTGCCTGTCCGAAAGCGACCTGGAAAGGATCAAGATGCGCATCAAGACTTCAAAGATGAACAACTTTTCCCTCTACAGCAGGAATATGATGCTAAACGGCTATATCATAGTTACGGATGATTCAAAACAGCTTAAAGAATTGACACTTAAGATAAATGAGCTGTCAGAAAAGATAACTGCTCTGTCTCACAAAGATCAGACGCAGGAAACGTTATCTAAAGAAGAATTTGATAAGATTAGGGAGTTAATGAATAATATATGGCAGTCACAAAGATCACTAATATCAGAAACTCTGTACAGAACTCGATAAACTACATAATAAATCCCGAAAAGACAGATGGTGGATTCTATGTATCATCATATGCCTGCGGTATATATACAGCAGATCTTGAGTTTGCGCATACAGCTATGCTCGGAACCAGAAACGGTACCGTAAAAGCTGAACATCTTATGCAGTCATTTGTTAAGAATGACGTTGATGCGGCAACGGCCCATAAGATAGGAAGGGAGTTTGCGCTTGAGCTTACAGACTCCTCTCATGAATTTGTTATAGCCACGCATGTAGACAAGGAGCATATACATAATCATATAGTGTTCAACGCCATATCATTTACGGACCACAGAAAGTTTGAGCGGCCTAATTCTCTGATCCGGAAGATGTGCCGCATAAGCGATGAGATCTGTGCAAGCTATGGTCTGTCAGTCATTGAGAATCCACGCAAAAGAGCCAAACCCTACTTTATATATATGGGGCTTGCTCCATATCATTCTAAAAGACAGCAATTAAAGGATACGATCGATTCCCTGATCCCTCTAAGCTCATCTTTCGATGAACTTATGAGCAGGCTTAAGGATGAAGGATATACGGTAAAAACCAAGGGGCGATATTACATTTTTAAAAAGGATGATGCAAAAACGGGCATCAATATAAAAAGTCTGGGTCAGAACTACTCATACGATCAGCTTCAAAAAAGGATAAGCAGCGCTCACACCGGGGAGACGCTCTCAGTTAAAGGCGATAAAAAGGATCTTCTGATCTGTCTTGGGGATATGCTTAAAAATGACTCGGCAAATGCGATTGGACGTAAGCAGATACTGGATACATATGATTTCCTTAAGTCCAGATCAATATCATCCGTATCCATGTTAAACAGGGCTTTGACCGATCTTGCGGTATCTGTAAAGGATAAGCACAGCAGTCTTCGTCTTTTGGAAGATGAGATGGATAAACTTGAAACGATAGGCGAGAATCTCAAAAAAAGAGATATGTACAATGATATATATGCCGCATATTTAAAGCAGAAAAAGAGTGCTTCATTTAAGGAAGCCCACATCACCCAGATAACGATTTTTGAATCCAGCTGCAGAAAGCTTGCACAGATGAAAGTGGATCCTTCCATGCGCTACGCAGACACTGTTAAAAAGATAAACGAACTGGCAGTTAAAAAGGAGGCTCTCTATGATTCATATAAGAATGATCTTTCTGATCTTAAAAAACTCGATGTGATCTCAAAGAGTTTAGAGCGACTGACAGGTGATACAAAGGATGTGAGCAAAAACAGCAGAAAGAAAATTAAAGATCTTGCAGTCGAGAATGTCTGAGATCTCTGTATGGATCACCGGGTTACCTGCAGGTCAGTTTATGGTATTTATGCTTTTTATACCTGTTTAGATTGATTTAAATAGGAATCGTGATATAATTTGTTCGCTGTGTTTTTTAGGAATGACAGACAGGGTTTTTTAATGTACGAAGCGGAAAATGTAACCTGCAGCAAATGAATATGCAAAGCTTCCTGTCAGTATATATGCTGCTTTTTACAGTGATTATTTACGCTTCACAGAATGCCCCGGATATGGAAAACATGTCATTTTTGCATGATAAGACTTGAAAGGAGTTATGAGTAATGATTATTTTGGAAGGAATAGTTATCTTTATACTGGCCGCTACTGCATTCTATGCCATAGGTCTTCCGATCATCCTCGACACCATATGGATCAAAAGAGTAAAGAGCGGAAAGAGCAAGAAATTCGGTCCTTTGGGTATCATATCCATTATCGTTACCATTAGCGGTATCATGTCTCTGCCGCGACTGTTCACCATGATAGGGGAATATTTCGGCTGGATATAGATTACAGGTCTAATATCACTTGCTGTCAGTCCACCAGTCTACATCTTCCATTTCTATTTCAGTCCTGTTTATGAGAGTATATTCTTTTGTTTCATACTCGCATCTGTAGTAGACATACCTTCCCCTGTCAGAATCATATTTAGAGACCGGTACTGTGAGTTTCGTATCGTCATCAGAATAAGTGCAGTATACATCCGTTGCCATGAATGTACGCGGCAGAGTGACTCTCATTCTGACAGTAAAATCAGTCAGGGATATGACACTAAAATGAGTTCCGTGCTCTAAAACAACCATCTCGGATTCATCCGCCTTCACATCTGCGGATACAAGGTTGTGAAAACCTTTTATCGGGTCAAGCTTTTTGCCTGTTGACTTATCCAGAAAGATAACACGTCCCGTCTTTATCCCAATAACATAGTGGTCAGTGACGATCACAAAGAAAGCTTCCGCTTCTTCATCCGGATCTATCACTCTCCTCCATTTGCCCTTGGGAAGATCATGTTTCTTCAAATCCCATGGTGCTTCATCAGCATTTTTCTGCAGTTCTATAATACCCGCAAGTATTTCTGCTCCGGTAAGATTTTTCATTCAAACATCCTCCCTGTTCTGATCATTTTTTTACCTGTAACTGAGCGATCGAAATATAGTGTTTTACAATGAAATTCTCAGATGCCTCATCTTTCAGCATCTGAATATGTTCCTTATCCCATAGGGAAAGCTGTTTTGGAGTCATGGAAGCTCCTACTCCTCTGCAGGCACGCATTCTTCCGTGCCATCCTTCAATGGTGAAAGGGACATCGACTCTGAACTGTTCCCGGCTCAAAAGTTCAAAGGTGTTCAGATACTGGTCGGGTACCCATACAGGATGAACCGTATCACCATGTGCAGACCAGTCCGGATTGTACTTTAAAATGATCTCTTCGCTCTTTGCGGCTATCTTATCTTCATAGGGAAGCCATCCCATGTAGAGGATAAGAAATCTGCCTCCCGGCTTTAGCATTCTCGCAAAGCTTAGTGACGTCTTATCATGATCAAAATACCAGATACACTGGCAGGCTGTGATCACATCAAATGTGTTATCAGGAAAAGATACATCTTCAGCCCCTGATACAAAAAAATCGATCTTCATTGATGATCTTTCAGCCAGTTCCTTTGCCTGTCTGATCTGGTTTTGTGCGATATCGCTCGCGCTCCATTTGGCTCCGTATTTATACATGTTTCTCGGGAGCACACCGGTTCCGGTACCTATATCGAGAACGTTCTGTCCGTCCCTGCAAAGTCCGAGTTTCAGGATGTAGTCGTAAAACTCCTGCGGATATATGTCTCTGTATTTCGCATAGTCATCTGAAGTCTTTCCCCAGTCAAACGGCTTGCCCTTATCTATGTCTTGAATAATCATATTTCTTCTAAGTCCTATTTTGCTTTACGTTAATCGCAATCAATTTCAAATATCATGGCATTTCCTGATCATTTCATTATGTTGGTCCGTTTGAAATACGTAACGGATATTTTTATTTTAACATAAACTAAAGAAACCCGATATGAACAGCAATCATATCGGATTTCTTAAAATGATCATCTAATAGGGAGGTTAAGATCTATGTTAAAACCAGAAGTATGGTTGTGAAAGATTTAAGTATGCCGGGTGGCATACAAGACGGCATTCACCAAACGGTTGGGTTTCATATATATCCGGGATCGAAAGTGCCTTAACTATCTTTTTTGCAAATTCCTTAATCTTTGTTTTCATTATTTTTCTCCTCTTTTTCTTTTCATGTGTGAGTTATTTTTTCTGTTTGTTTTTTTGTAAGTTCATCATATCAGATGAATTATCACACTACTGTCACACACAAAAAAAGGACCTCATACATTGTATGAAGTCCTTCAAAACATCACTGTTATATCAGATACCGAACTCGCCTGTGATATCCTCGTTGAAGATATAATAAACCTTTTCCTCTTCAGGCTTTACAAAGAGCTGTATCTTCTTAAGATCAGCTGCCTTTCCGTTAAGATCATACTTCCAAACATCCTTGGCGATCTTTGTCAGGCTTGCCTGATCATATTCCTTATCAGCGAACTGATAAACAATTGTTGACTTGGGTTCTGCTACTTTCTTCGGTGCTGCTTTCTTTACTGCCATATTCATTCCTCCGTTTTTCATCCGCGAATAATATCCGCACAACCTTCTTATAAAATGAATATAGTCTACCGTGTTTTGTTTGTCAAATCGAAACGGTTATGATATAGGCATTTCCCCTGTATTCTGTTATATTCTTTTTAATGAAAATACACATCAGAGATATCACATCTGTTTGTAAATCCGGATTTTATTTCTGATATTATAACTGTGTTTTCATCTTCGATAAATATCGCTTCATCGTAGTGATTCTTTCTTGCATAATCGATATCATCCTGCTCATTCTCGCAAATGATATCTGTCTCGTTTAAATGAGCAATATAGTTATCTCTTAGTCTCTTTGCCTCATCTATATACTCAGACTTGTAAAATATCAGAGTTCTCATCGCATCGCTCCAACCTTTGTATTTAATGCTGTTACCGATAGGTATTTGATCTCAATCCAGTGCGCTTCTTCTGTTTAAATCTACTATCTTATATTCAATATTTTTCTTATCAAAAAGATCTATGAGAGTTTCGGCATCGTTATTCATTTTAAATTCCAGTTCCTCGGGATACAGAGGAATGATCTGATAGAAATTGATCGTCTTGCCGGAAGATGTTTCAAGTCTGACCTCGCCCTGATGATTTTCGCAAAAATCCAGAACAACACTGTTGAACTTTGTATTTGGAGCATAAGGTGATCCTTCTTCATCATCCTGTGTTGTATGACCAAAAGAGAGCCATGTATCACACAGTATCGGAAGTCTGGCAACATCTTTAAGGACCTTGATAGGCCAGTAGTCAGCGATCTCAGGACTGTTAAGGTTCCACTCCTTGGGGACATATATGACATACTCGGCTCTCTCAAGCCTGTATTCCTTCCACTTATCCGGGATATCCATTTCATAAGCGCCTGCACCCATCGTTACAAGTTTGAAAAAAGGTTCTTCATTAGTTGGAGGAATGAAGCATACGTCCAGATGGATATCAGGTGAAATGATCTCATGAAAGACATTCTCAAAATTTCCAAAGGCCTTGGAAATATACTCATCCACTTCATTGAGATCTTTTTCATCATATAGATACAACGGCATAAGATCTTCTTTCTTTTCCTTTTTCTTAAACCTGTCAAACAATCCCATACTTTCTCCCTTTCGTGATAATCTCTGGTATTATTTTAACTTTAATACAGTTATGACTCACAGACAATACATACGCTATGAAGCCATGGAACACAGCATCTCGTAAAACCCCGGGATAAATGATGAAGCAAGTACCCAGATGACCGTCATGAGATCTATAAGTGCATGTCCTACCATTATCGGCAGGGGATTTCTCTTCTTATGATAATACAGACATAAGATGATTATCAACGGAAGATATGACAGGAATCTGTATGCTATGTATCTGGCGTCAATGAGTACCGGTATGAAGCAGTGCTGCAGCGTATAGAAAAATGCGGGAACAAGGATTGCGCACGTTTTGTTTTTAATTACATTCACACCGCATCCCAGATACAGTCCGTCCTCCGCAAGGGCTGTCGTGACAGGCAAAAGAAAGAAATTGATCAAAGCAAGCACCTTGGGTACAGGTGCGATCATCATGGGCGGTGAATAAGGTAAAATACCATAGCATAAAAAGCCCGCAAGATACATTCCTCCTCCTCCGACAGAAAGTATCATGATCGAAATAATGACTATCTGCTTTATTGATGTATCTCCCTTTCTGTATCCTATCAGATCAAGATAGGTCATATCATTCTTTCTTGATATATATATGAGCATGATGACAGTCAGTATATTTACTATGGTAGCGACAGTTGTCCACCAGCTGCTCATATCATTAAGCTGTTTTGAAGTTATCCTGCTTCCTGCTAAAAATATGATCAAAAATACTACAGATCGTATCGGAAGAAGATACGGCAGTTTATCCCTCTTCATCTGATGCTCCTTTCGCTATCTGCCATGAGCATATTGACAGTTTCTTCAATGAATGCATCTCTTTCTCTCTTGCTCTTAAGATCGTATCCGGTTATTAGCTTTGCACTGTCACCTGCAAGAAAAGCCGTCTGCATTGTTGAAGCAAGCAAAAACGCAATGAGTTTCTTTTTTCTTAAAGGGATGTCTCCCCTTAGAGCCATGATAAACCCCTTCTGAGTAAATGCGCTGTTTCCGTCAGGATTGTAATCATTTAGATCTGACATTATTGATATCTTTACTATCGAAGGATTCATATATATGTAGTCAAATGTCTGTCTTGCATATGAAATGAGCCTTTCACGATCGGTCAGTCCGTCGTCTGCCATATAATCGACATGCTCGGGTGAGAAGGCCAAAAGCATCTCGCTTATTATCAGTTTGCAGCATTCACTGATAAGATTCTCCTTGCTACCGAAGTGATAGTTGATAAGACCGAGGGCCACCCCGCTCTTATCGGCGATCTTTCTGGCTGTTATGTTCTTTATATCACCGTCTGATTCTTCTATTATCCCGATGGTTGCCGAAATTATCGTGTTTTTTATATCATCTTTTTTCATATTTGCTCTCCTTGAACATTGTTCAAGTCAATTATATTGAACAGTGTTCAATTTGTCAAGTCAAAACATTTTTTGTTGTGATCTTGTCTTCAGGATTAAAAAAAACTGCCCGTTGACGTTAAGTCAGTGAGGCAGTTTTAAAATTTTCTGAATAAATTTTTTATTTTTGAATCAATTTTCAATGAAATTTATCACTTCTAAGTTAAATTCTTCAGGATTTTTATTTGCTATGAAATGATTTCCCTTAACAAAAACCAGTTTGCTGTCCTTTATATTTTCTGCTATCCTGCAGGTTTCTTTTCTTAATATCATGTCATTTGTTCCCGCAATTACCAGTGTCTTTGCTCTTATCGCGCTTAACTGCTCGCTTCTTATGTTAGGATCGTTTACCATTAAAGAGAGCATCTGTGCATTTCTTTTTGCAGACTCGCTCTTATCAGCAAACTTGCTTGCAAACTTATAACCTATCTCAATCGGTATCTGGACCGATCTTTTTACTCCCTTTGCATCTAAATTTCCTCCGTTTAGGATCAGCCTGTCTACCATTTCAGGATATTTCATCGCAAAGATCATGGCTATGTTTGCGCCATCTGAAAAACCTAGGATATGAGCCTTTGTTATTTCATGCTCATCCATGAAATCCTTAAGATCATCTGCAAACTGCCTGATGGTAAAGGGAGCATCCCCTCGGGGAGTCTTTCCGTGTCCTCTGGTATCGAGTGCATATACATGGTAGCGTTTTGCAAACTCATCTATCTGTCCTGCAAAGTAGTCACTGTTTTCTCCGTTTCCGTGAAGAAGGATGATATTTTGTCCTGTTCCTTTTTCAATGTAGTAGTGTTTTATATCCATCTTTAGTCTGCTTATCTGTTTTCTCGTTTAATGCTTCAAGATTTTCAATTGGATAGCTGCACAGTACGCTGTCAAGATATTTTATCCCGCAAAAATATCTGCATATGGAAGTATCTTTAACTGCACATCTATGTTCTTTTGTGTTTTCTGCTTCATTCCAGGGGCATGCATTCTGATCCCAGTCAACATTTTGGCTGACAAGATCTATATCCATGTTTGCGCCCTTAAGTTCTTTTATCTTCTTCATACGCTTAACCTTTATCTATCTGTTCATCCTTTTTTTGAATAATTAGGCGGCGCACTCTCGTGACTTTAGTCATGAGTTAGCCGCCCAGATATCGAAATCCATATGATAAATATCGAATATATGTTTGCAAACATACGTTCTACATGATATAATCTTCTTATGAAGATCACTACAAGCTATAAGGTTAAAATAAAGCATTACAACAATATTTTCAAAGATACAGTCCGCATCTACAGAGCTGCTGTCGATTATATAATCAAAGTATGTCTTGATGAATGGGACGGCATCAAAGATCTTGGAACAAAAGAAAAATACAACTTCTGCGAAAAACTGATCCATAAGACAAAAGATAACCCCGAACCAAAGTATGATTTCGATACGTATTATTATAAGATGCCATCTTATGTAAGGCGGGCTGCGACGGCTGAAGCTATCGGCAAAGTGTCGTCATATAAGAGCAGTCTTTCCAACTGGGAGGCAGCCGATCCATCAGAAAGAGGGCAGATTCCATCGTATCCAAAAGCAGGGTTCATATATCCATCTCTTTATAAGGGAAACATGTATCAACTCACAGGTACATATAAGGGCAAGATAAAAGTATATATACGCAATACGTGGGACTGGATATATATAGATCTCAGAAAATCGGATATAGACTATATAGAAAACCATTGTTCTTGTCGTGATATGAAATCGCCCACACTCAGAAAGAGAGGAAAAGAATGGTTCTTAGAATTTCCTTTTGAGGAAGAGATAAAACTTAATGATACCAATATCCATGATCAATGCATAGTTGCTGTAGATCTTGGCGTAAATTCGTCAGCCGCGGTTTGTGTGATGAAAGCAGATGGCACGGTCTTAGGGAGACATTTCTATAAACTAGCCAAAGAATACGACTCTCTGACGCATTCAGTAAACCGCATAAAGAAGGCACAGCAGCATGGTAGCCGCAAAACCCCGAAACTGTGGGCTAAGGCCCAAGGCATTAATGATAACATAGCTGTAAAGACTGCCAAGTTTATCATGGATATCGCTGTGTCATATAATACCGATGCCATAATATTCGAACATCTCGATCTTAATGGCAGAAAACGAGGCCCCAAAAAACAGAAGCTTCAATTATGGAGAGCTCGTTATGTCCAGTCTATGGTATCGGATAAGGCTCACCGTCTGGGAATACGCATAAGCCGTATCAATGCGTGGGGCACATCGAGACTTGCTTATGATGGCTCCGGAAGAGTATCACGAGGCCGGGAAGCAGATCTTGAGTCTTATTCCGTATGCAGGTTTGCAAACGGCAAGATCTATAACTGTGACCTTAATGCATCCTACAATATCGGAGCAAGATATTTTATAAGAGAAATACTAAAATCCTTACCTGTAAAGGATAGGTTGGCACTTGAGGCAAAAGTCCCTCAGGTTGCTAAGAGAAGCACCTGCACATTCTCTACTTTAATTAGCATAAATGCGGCACTTATATCTGGATAGATGTAAGCAGCTGAGTTTTTGCTGTATAGTAGAAATGTAGTCCGCTCGTCTAAAGCGAGCAGGTGTCGTCAGACACCTATAGGAAGCACGCGACTTCAGTCGTGTGAGGCTTCACGTTTCTTTGCCCAGATTGGATTTTCTCTGTCAAATATCTCTTTTTGCTCAACAGTCAGCTTATCGGGATAATCGCTCATCAGGTCAAATACAACTTCCTTGTCAAAGGAAAATTTATGCTCGCCTTTAACTTCCTTCTTCCACCATATCGTATCGCTCTTCTTTTTCTTATAGAAATCACGATCCTCTCCGGCAGTTAAGAGGCGTCTTCTGTTTTCGAGTTCGTTTCTCTCTCTTTCTAACGCCGCTTCTTTTTTTCTTCTTTCGCTGTCTATAGACATCTTTCTGAAAAGTTCGGTCTCTTTTTCATCGAGCAAAAAATATTTATCCACATAGTCATATGCCGATCCTATATGATATTCTTCAGACTCAATGAGATAATATTCATTAAGCGCATTCTTATATACGGCTCTTGCTATGCGGCTGTAGCCTTCTTCTACATCTACTCCAAACTGAAATTCAACTTTTCCGTTGGTGGATTCAACCTTTTTCATAGGCCTACCTCTTATTAATCCTTTAACTTATATGCATATACGATGACGGGATATCTTACCCATATTCCCATCATATCCGTTGAATAGATCCTTATCCCGATAGGATATGTATACAGCTTTATCATATCGGGATATTCTGTTTCTTTTATATCTTCATTGCTGTCTATATAGCAGGCATGATGATTTGTACGGGCTACATATGAGTTAGAGCAGCCCTTTCCTAAAATAACGACATCGTTCATTGATGCGTTATTCATATAGTAGACAGATGTAAAGCTTCTCTCATGCGGTATGACAAATAACACAACTTTTATGAGAATAAGTATAAGAATTATGATCAGTATTCCTTTTATCATCCTTTTTCTGTCAGCTGAGTCCATCTCATTTCCCCATGCGTATCTTATTTCTTATTGCTCATCTGTCTTAGGCTCTATGACCATTGGCAGATATTTGTTTCTTTCGCTCTCTATGAATTTTGCTATCCATTCCTTGTCGATCAGATTCTCGCTGGCTTCTGCCGCCGCCGATTCGTTTGCGAATGTATCGAATTCAAACTGCTTTGCTGCAAGTCTCTCAACAAAGGCTTCATCAATGGTATTCTCGCAAAGAAGGTGATATACAAGAACGTTTCTTACCTGTCCCATCCTGTATACTCTTGATATTGCCTGCTTTTCAAGGGAAGGCTTTACCTGTGGCTCCAAAAAGATGACAATGCTCGCAGCCTGTATGTTAAGTCCTGTGCCTCCGGATTGTATCTGGCTTATAAGCACGCTGCCGCTTTCAGCTTCCGAGAGCCTGTCAACTAGAGCCTGTCTCTGAGCGATCGGTGTCTCTCCGCTTATAACTCCAACGCATCTGTCATGAAGCGCCTTGTAGGCAAAATCGATGGTATCTAAAAAATATGAATAGATCAGTATCTTTCTTCCCTCATCCCTTGCCTGATCACAGATCTCTATAAGTCTCTTTCCCTTTGATGAAAGATTGATATCGGGCTGTCTGAATGAGACTCGTCTCATTCCGGTAAGATCTCTTTCATCCACATCCTTTATGTAATGCTTAAGATCGGTGTCAGTCATGGCACACCATTCCTGTTCATCCTGTATCTTGGGCAGTTCTTCAAGGACCTGATCCCTTGTCCTTCTAAGATAAAGGGGTGCTAGCATCTCCTTAAACTGAGGAACGCTGCTCATCTTTGCAAGCTTTCTTATCTCAATGGACATGTCGGGTCTTATGAAATCGATCAGGGAACACATCTCCTCGACACGGTTTTCAAGAGGAGTTCCGCTCATCAGAAGTATCCGCTCGCTTTCGTTATCAAGTCTTCTGATAAGATTAGTCCTAATCGCATCAGGGTTTTTGATATAATGAGCCTCATCTATGACAAGCATAGATAGCTTCATCTTCTCATCTATAGCATCGATGATCCTTCCCATGCTCTCATAGTTGGTAACTGCCACTCCTCCTCTTTCCTTCCATGAGACAAGTGAATCATCTATCATCTCTCCGTGGATCAGATGTACACTAAGATCAGAGAACTTCTTTATCTCCCTGCACCAGTTTATAAGAACACTCGCGGGACAGACGATAAGGAATCTGCTATCCTTTTCATTGCTGTTAATGTGGACCATTGCGGCTATCGCCTGAATGGTCTTTCCTAGTCCCATCTCGTCACCGAGAAGGACTTTTTTCTGTGCTATTATGTATTTTGCTCCAAATGACTGGTATGCTCTGAGTCTTCCCTTGAAATCATCAATATTCAGTTTTATGGAATCGATTCCGCTTGCAAGTTCGGATGGGATGCTGCTGTAGATCAGAGGCGAATCGCTCTTTCCGATTTCAAGCTCTTCAAGGAGCGCATAGTAATCCGCGCTGTTATATTCAAAATCCTCTCTTACCTTGTCGCTCTCATGGATAAAGCATTCTGCAAATGAGTCGATGAAATTTATTGCTCTGATATACACGGGGCTTTCGATGAATTCTACCATTGAATCATAGATATCAAGGGTATGCTCCTTGTTTGCCTTTGATGAAAAGACCCAGTGGACTTTATTAAGGATGATCTTTTCGTTACTTAGCATATCGCTGTATTCAAAAAAGGAGCCTTTTACATCGCTTGCGTCCTTTCTTATTTCCTCGCAGTGTCTGTATTCATACAGGCATATGATAAGATCCCTGTATTCATCCTTACTGTCAAAGTCATCTAGGGTAAGTTTAAGAGTAGTATATGAAATGATCTGATTTATGAATTCCGCGATTATCGCCCTTATGGCATCAAGCTGCTTTTCTCCTATCCCGGATATCTGTCTTATCTCCCAGTCGCCTGCTTGTGAAAGAGAATAAAGATCCTTGTAGCCGGCCTCAATAAGAGCCGATACCCTTATC